>NZ_JACJSP010000007.1 GCF_014698235.1 Limnothrix sp. FACHB-406
GACCAGCCGACGAAGACGAAGCGATCCCGCTTCAGCCAGTCGTCCACTACGTCGAACCACCCGCGTTCCGTGCCCACGCGTCCAACTGCGATGGTCATGGAAGAACTCCGAGTAAGAAGGGAAATAAATGACAAAAATGAGAGGTCAGGGATGATCGATGGCTAAGGGCGACTAAGCACAAAGCGATCGAATCGCCACAATCACTCTCAGAAAAGTTTAACTTTCTTTACCTAAATCCGGCTAGGGGATCGCCCCAGGAATTCGGCCGGGGGTTCCCCGGCATTGTGCGGGTCGATGCTCAGGGCGGGGCCCTGGGGCGATCGCCGGGCCCGAACCGGCAACTCACGCGATCGCCCGCTGCGGGGCCTGGTTCGGTCGCCCTGGGCGATCGCGTTGGCTGCCAGCGTCCTCAATCCCATCGCAAATCCTGATATTGCGCCTCGATCGACAGGATCGATCGCAATCCCGGCATATCCAACACCGTGGCATCGGCCGGCTTATTCAAAAAATGATGAACCAACAGCAGGCCCGTAAAAGTCCAGGTTTGGTAAAGACGCGCCTCTTGCCCCAACCAAACCCCCGTGGGCCCATCAAAATATTCCGGCCATTTTTGTTCCGGTAACCGCTTCAACAACACCTGATAGGCATCTTGCAAGCAATCCCAGAGCGACTCGTGCAAATGCCCAAAGCGATAGTAGGGCGTGGTTGACGTTTGTTGATGTCGCAAAACGGCCACCACAAAATACCAAAGCAGGCAGGGCCAGTGACCGCCATTGTGATAGCACCAGGGGCGATTTTTGGAGTCATATCCCGTTTTATTGCGCCAATCACTGGCATCCAACGGAGGATGGCAAATGCGCAAAGGCATTTCTCCAAACAAATCGGCTTGATTATTCAGCACCAATTGAAAGAGGGCACGCTGTTGGGAAAAGGTAAGCACATCAAAAATCGCGCCCAAGCAATTTCCCAAGGAAAAAAAGCGAAAATCGGGGCGACCTGTACGGATATTACCAATCAGATATCCCCCTTGATCGCCCAGCCAGGTTTGCAACCAGTGGGGAATCGTTTCGGTGCGAATATTATATTCATTGGAAACTCGCTCACCATATTGATCAGTGGGGCGACGGCGCAGGATTTGAATGGTTTTGCCATTAATCCAATAGTGCTGAAGCAGATAGCGACGCAGGCGACGGGCCAGGGCAGTGGCGTATCGTAATTGCCAAATTTGCTGCCGAATAAAGGGATCGGTGAGGGCTGCCGATCCGGCAGTGCTACCAATCACTTTTTCCTTCAGATCGCTATGAATTAAAACGACGGAACTGAGCAAGGCTCCATACAGCAAGGTTTGAATTTCTAAGGGTGCGCCCCACACATCCAAGGGGCGATCGATCATGAAGGCTCCATCGGGTACGTAAAGGGTTGGAGCGTGCCGAAACCATGGATGCAAAATCAGCCGCAGAAACCGCTGGATTCCCTGTTGGACTTTGGGTTGTTGGCTCCAACTCCAATCGCCCGTGCGTTGCACATAAACATGGGCCAAAATCGGCCACCAAAGGCTGGCATCAACGGAGGAAACCCGCCCGATCGCCCGTTGGCCATAGTCAGCTACCAGGGTTTGGCTGTTGGGTTCCACATAGAAGCTGCTGGGAAAAATGCCTTCCGTTTGGGGATCGGTGCTTTGCAAGTCCAGACAAATGTCTAGGAAATCTCGCAGCAAATCCGCTCGTCCATCCACCAAAAAATAAATCATCACGGGTACGTTATCCCGGATGAAAACTTCGTTGTAATTCAGGTCAGGATCCGGCGGGGCATCGGGTCGATCGCGCCGAGGTTGTGGCAAGGCGGCAAAGGTTCCCACGGGGCGATCGCGACAGTAAACAATTGATTTGTCATAGAGCAAATGCCGCGCGTGATGAATACTTTGAACGCTGTCAAATCGAGCCATAAATGCAAATCCTTAGCGGAAATCTATCGCCTTGTGGCCGGTGCTTAACCGATCGCTGGGCAATTTGAGGTTCGGGTAACCCCTCCAAGCTACTCAAAATTCGCTGGTTATGCTGGAGAGGCCGAGCGGCACGTTTCGGCCGGTCGTTCAACCAGTCGTTTCACCGTCAGTTGCCGAGTTACTCAAGGCTCGATTCAGCATCCCGAGGGTCATTGGTCATTACCCATCGCTGAAGAACGGGCTGTTCATGGAGGATTCCAACAGAACCATGACTGACTTGAAAAACCTGTATATCGTCACCATTAGCATTCACGGCTTGCTGCGGGGCAGCAATTTGGAACTGGGCCGCGATGCTGATACGGGTGGTCAAACCAAGTACGTGGTGGAGCTGGCGCGATCGCTCGCCCAGCGTCCAGAAATTGATCGGGTCGATCTCATCACTCGCCGCATCCAAGACCCGAAAGTGAGCGCCGACTATGCCCAGCCCATTGAACCCCTCAGCCCCAAATCGCAAATCGTTCGGCTGCCGGCCGGGCCGCGTCGCTATCTGCGCAAGGAGGTGCTTTGGCCCCATCTCGATATCTTTGCCGATGAAGTCTTGCGCTACCTGCGCACGGTGGGCCGCACGCCGGATTTGATTCACAGTCACTACGCCGATGCGGGCTATGTGGGATCCCGGGTGGCCGGGTGGCTGGGTGTGCCCCTGGTACATACGGGCCATTCACTGGGGCGGGTGAAGTTGCAGCGGATGTTGGAGCAAGGCAGCAAACCGGCCGCCCTGGAGGAGCAGTTCCACTTCAACACCCGCATTGAAGCGGAGGAAGTCACCCTGGCCAGTGCCAGCTTGATTGTGGCCAGCACACAACAGGAAGTGCAGGAGCAATATCAGGTTTATGACAATTACCAGCCCGATCGGATGGTGGTGATTCCGCCGGGCACGGAGCTGCAGCAGTTTTATCCACCGCCGGCCCAGTGGCCCACCCCACCGATCCAAACCCAGCTCGATCGATTCCTCACCGAGCCGCAGAAGCCGATGATCCTGGCCCTGTCGCGGGCGGAGCGGCGCAAGAATGTGGCCAGTTTGGTGCAGGCCTATGGCGAGTCGCCGGAGTTGCAATCCCTGGCCAACCTGGTGTTGGTGCTGGGCAGCCGCACGGACATTGCAGCCATGGAGCCGGGCCCCAGGCAGGTGATGACGGAACTGATGCTGTTGATCGATCGCTACGATCTCTACGGCAAGGTGGCCTATCCCAAGCAACACCAAAGCACCGACGTGGCGGATTTATATCGCCTGGCCACCCAAACTCGGGGCGTGTTCATTAATCCGGCCCTGACGGAACCCTTTGGCTTAACGTTGATTGAGGCGGCGGCCAGCGGTTTGCCGGTGGTGGCCACCAATGACGGCGGCCCGCGCGATATTCTGGCGGCCTGTGCCAACGGGCAGTTGGTGGATCCGTTGAATCTTGACCAAATTCGATCGGCCCTTTACCAAGCCTTGACCCAGCCCGATCGTTGGCAACAGTGGTCTGAGCAAGGTTTGGCAGGCGTGCGACGCACCTTTTCCTGGGAAGCCCATACGGAAAAATATCTGCAACAGATTCGGCAACTGTTACAACCCAAGGCCTTGCATGTGGGCAGCGCCCTCAGCGTCACCACCCCAACCCATCGCCAGCGACAGGAGGTTTCCACGAACCCGCTGATTCGGGCAGAACATCTGTTCATTTCCGACATTGACAACACCCTGATTGGCGATCGCGAAGGACTGGATCAGCTCTTGGCCCAGTTGCTGGTGGACGATCGGGCGATCGGGTTTGGTGTGGCCACCGGGCGCACCCTGCCCAGCGCCCTCGAAACCCTGCAAGATTGGCAAATCCCGCTCCCGGATGTGTTGATCACGGCCGTTGGCAGCGAAATTCACTACGGCCCCGACCTGGTTCCCGACACCCGTTGGCGACAATACATCAGCCACAACTGGCAACCGAACGCCATCCGCAACGCCTTGAACGACATGGAAGGCCTGGTGTTGCAGCCCGCTGCCAACCAGCGATCGCACAAGATCAGCTATTGGATTGATCCGCAAATTGCGCCCCAAATTCGCCAAATTCGCCAATATCTGCGCCGTCAGGGGCTAAATGTCCGGCTAATTAGCTCCCATGGGCAATATTTAGACATTTTGCCCTGGCGTGCCTCCAAGGGCGATGCCCTTCGCTACTGCGCTCTGAAGTGGGGATTTTTGATCAAAAACCTGCTGGTGGCGGGCGATTCGGGCAATGATGTTTCCATGCTGCGGGGCAACACCCGGGCCGTGGTGGTGGGGAACCACAGTCGCGAACTCGATCGGCTGCGCACTCATCCAAACATCTACTTTGCCGGAGGGCACTACGCTTGGGGCATTTTGGAAGGGTTAGCCCATTACCAAATTCCTGGCTTTGGCGATCGGCCTCCGTCCCCGTTGGTGTATCCCAGCCCGATCGCCCGTTTCGGTAGCAGCTCGATCGCAGGCGATCGCCCCGGTGGCCCCAAACAGCCAACCTTGCAGCGGGCCCTGTCTTGAGCCTAATGGGCGACCGTCAAGTCACATTCCCAAACCGATCCTTCCCATAATTCAGTGCTCGATCGGGCGCTGGTTGGCCTCCGAAGCGTGATCGTTGCGACGGAAGCTAGCAGGGTCTCATGCTCAAATCATGAGGGATCGGGCAACTCCAACAACATCCATGCGGGTTCAGCAGTCCCATCCTGGCGAGGCTGCTTAGCCCGCATCTGCTTTCTGTTTTGTTTTCTGTTTTATAGATCGGCTGATCAATCGGCTGGTCGATCGGCTAGTCGATCGGTTGGTGGATCAGTCTAGATGTCAGTTTGCATCTCTTTCGCATCTCTAATCCGGTGAGCTTCAGGGAGCGAATCAAAACCTTGAAATCGGGACTTTCTGCGGCAGCGTCCGGGTAATCTCAGTTAGTCTGTGCTGAGGGAATTGTTGCTTGCTCAAACCAAGCCTCTTGCACCATGGCCGATCGCGTGCTGCCCTGCCCCATTCGCTTGTGCCTCTATTGCCCTGGAGTCATGCCCGCAAGCCGCTGGCCCCAGTCTCCTCAGCTTCAACCCAGTCCCCCAATCATTCCCGACGGACTTCCCAAAGTCATTCTTCCCAAAGCAATTCTTCCCAAAATAATTCAGGCCGTCCTTTCAGACTGTTGTTAACGTATGGGAAGCGTTGATCGTCCTGTGCGATCGCCCCTGGGGATCCGTCATCCTGCCTTCGAGAAGTCCTGTTGCCTAGCCCCATGACCGACCCGTTCAGCACCGCCTCATCTCCTGCTGGATCGACCTCACCATCGACCCCACCGTCTCGGTCAGAACCTGACGCGAGCATTGCTCTGCACCCGGAGGCCGATTCGGCTCCCCCCTACCGGGCCGTGAGCTTTGATGAGCATCAGGTCAATTTTCAGTCTCTGATTGAAAAAGCCACGGATATTGTAGTGATTTTGGACAGTTGCGGAATTTTTCGCTACGTCAGTCCCTCCACCGAGGGCATTTTGGGCTACACCTCCGCTGAAACCGTGGGGCAACCGGTCGAAAACTTCGTGCATCCGGTAGATTTACCCGCCGTCCAAGGCACGATCGCGGCGGCCCTGGCCCAACCCGGCGTGAGTCAACGGCTGTCGGATTATCGCGTGCGCCATGGGGACGGCTCTTGGCGTTTTTTTGATGCGGTCACCACCAATTTGCTGGACGATTCGGCCGTGCGCGGCATTGTGGTGAACTGCCACGACATCACGGAACGGCGCTTGGCCGATCGGGTGTTGATTGAACGGGCCCGGCTGTCCAAGTTGGAGGCGGAGGTGGGGGCGGCCCTTGCTTCTGGGGGATCGCTGTCGGAAGTGTTGCAACGTTGCACCCAAACGATCGCCGGGGCCCTGCAAGTGCCCTTTGTGCGGGTTTGGACCTATAACCGGGAGGCGCGGTTGCTGGAGTTGCGAGCCTCAGCCGGCCAACATTCCCTGGTGGCGGAATTTCCCACCTATATCCCGATCGGGGCTTCCCTGGTGGGGGCGATCGCCCAAAGTCGCCAACCCTACCTGACCAACTGCACCGCCACCGACCCCAACTTTGAGGCCCGCGATTGGCTCGACAGTGAGCAGGTTGTGGCCTTTGCGGGCTATCCCCTGATTGTGGATGACCAATTGGTGGGGGTGATGGCCCTGTTTGGGCGGCGGCCCATGGTGTCGGCGGAGCATGGGGCCCTGGGTTGGATTGCCAGCGTCTTGGCCATGGCCATTGACCGAGCCTGGGCCCGCGAGGCCCTAATGTCGCGGCGGGAGGCGCTGCTGTTTCGGTTGGCGGGGCAAATTCGCCAATCCCTGGATGTGGAAGTGGTTTTGCAAGCGGCGGTGCAGGAGATTCGATCGCTGCTGCATGTCGATCGTTGCTTGTTTTTGAACTATTGCCCCCGGCCGGTGAACAAGGATGTGACCTTCCTGGAGCAATCCTATTGGGAAGTGGCGGCCGAGTCGGCCCAGGGCGGTCTACCGAGCTTTGTGGGCAAGCAGTTACACGGCTTGGCGGCGGGAGTTGCGCCGTTGCTGTTGCAGTGGGAAATTGTTTGCACCGATGAGGTGGTGCGGCCGGCGGCGATTACGGTGCAGGAATTTTTGGCGCAACTGTCGGCGGGGGCCGCGTTGATTTTGCCGGTTCAGGGCAGCCGCACCACCTTTTTGGGGGCGGTGGCCTGTGTGGAGCATCGGGGCGATCGAATTTGGAGCGAAAGCGAGGTGGGCCTGTTGCGGGGGGTGTGCGACCAATTGGCGATCGCCCTGGATCAAGCGGCCCTTTACACCGATGCCCAAGACAAGGCCCGCCAAGCCCGCGACCAGGCCGATCGCCTGGCCCAAGCCCTGGATGAGTTGCAGTCCACCCAAATGCAACTGTTCCAAAGCGAAAAGATGTCCAGCTTGGGGCAAATGGTGGCCGGCATTGCCCACGAAATCAACAACCCGATCGCCGTTGTCCATGGCAATTTGAAATATGCCCGGCAATATTTGGCGGAATTGCTGAGGGTGATTGACACCTATCGATCGACCTATCCCGAAGCCCACGAGGCGATCGACCAACTGTTGCGGGACATTGACTTAACCTTTGTTCGCCAAGACTTCACGAAACTCTTAGAAGCCATGGGGTTGGCAGCGGAGCGAATTCGGCAAATTGTCCTTTCCCTGCGCAACTTTGCTCGCCTCGATCGGGCAGGAATGAAACCCACCAATCTCCACGAATGCTTGGACGAAACCCTCACCCTCCTGCGCCACCGACTGGAACCCAATGGGCGGTTTGGGGGCATTCAGTTGGAGATCGATCGGGGAGAATTGCCCCTGGTGACCTGCCATGGGGGGCAGATGGCCCAGGTGTTGATGAACCTCATTGGCAATGCGATTGACGCGATGGAGTCGATCGATCGGCCCGCCATCTTGAAAATCAGCACTCGCCTGTTGAGCAACGGCCCCCAATCGATCGCGGAAATTGCCATTCGTGATTCGGGCTATGGGATTTCTGACGACATTCGCCCCCATCTGTTTAATCCCTTCTTCACCACCAAGCCCGTGGGTCGCGGCACGGGCTTGGGCCTGTCCATCACCTATCAAATTGTGGTGGAAAATCACGGCGGCACGATCGACTGGACTTCCGACCCGGAATGGGGCACAGAATTTGTGATTCGGCTGCCGGTGTTGCTGCCCCTGCCGCCCAGTTGCCGCACCTGAGCGATTGCAGTTTGGCCAACCAGCCCTAACGCGGCGTGGCTGGGGCGCTTGAGGGAGTGGGTGCGCTGGCGGGCGCAAGGTTTGGCGTAAAGGGGCGATCGTGTCCACCCAAGGCCCGCACGATCGCCCGCGTATTTTGCGCCAACATCTTCACGTAGCTCTCGGCCGGCCCCCCAGCCACCCCGATCGAATCCGCATAGAGCTTGTCGGGAGCCAGGGTGACACCACTTTCCGCCGCCACCGTCTCAATCAAAGCCGGGTTAATGGTTGTTTCTGCAAAAATTGCTGGCACTTTGGCTTGGCGAATGGCCGCCGCCATCCGGGCCATGGTTTGGGCGCTGGGTTGCTCCTCAGTGCTAATGCCAATCAGGGTTCCGAGCACCGGAATCCGATAGGTCTGGGCATAGTACTGAAAAGCATCGTGGGTGGTCACCAGTCGTCGCTGGGCGGCGGGAATGGTTTGGATTTGGACACCAATCCATTGATCAAGCTGTTTGAGTTCCCCCAACAACCGATCGGCATTGGCCACAAACTCCGCCCGATCGCCCGGGGAAAGCTTGCTTAATTCATCCCGAATCGCCATCACCATCACCATTCCATTGCGGGCACTGCCCCACACATGGGGATCCGGAACCGTTGCCCCCTGCTCGGTCAAGGTGAGGGCCGGCACTCGCTCCCCGATCGCCACAGCCTTTGCCGTCTGTCCCGAAGATTGAATCAGCTTAATAATTCCCGGCTCCAGGTTATAGCCATTGTAAAAAATCCGATTTGCTCGCTCGATCGCCACCGTATCGCGCGGCACGGGTTCATAGAGGTGGGGGTCATCACCGGGTCTAAGCAAGCCTTTCACGATCACTTCATCACCCGCCACCCGTTGGGTTAAGTCCGTCAAAATCGTGCTGGTGACCACCACCGTGGGCCGATCGGGCCCACTGGGTCGCTCTCCTAACCCACAGCTCACTAGCAAGACCCCAATCCCCAAACTGCCCAGCCATCGCCCCCAAGAAAAACCGGGGCCCCGCTGCCCGATCGAGGGCTGGCCGGTTGTGTGGTGTTTTCGCAGTGATGCCAGTTGTGATTGCTGGCGTAATTTCTGGCGTGCTTTCTGGGGTAATTGGGGTAATTTCTGCCGTGGTTTTCGGGGTTCTAAGGGTCGAATCATGTGCCGTTTCTCCATTGCCATCATCAAGCCACCGTCAGCAGTCCAAGACCGGGGCCAACCCCAGCCCGATCGCAGTGTTTTTGCCCAAGGGCCCGCAGCCTGGCCCCAATCAGAGCACTGGGAGGGCTTGACTTAACTTTCATTATCATTTCATAATTACATTCATAATCTTTTCATGATCTTTCTCGGTTTGATATCGTGAAAGGCAGGTAGCTGCTAGATCGGGTTCAGGTCATTTCGCACGATTTGATCTGGACTTTTTTTGCCCATGGGCCCAACTCCAATGATGATGAGCACTCATGCGATCGAAATTGACCACTTAAATGCTGCCTATCGCGGCGTGCAGGCGCTCCTGGATGTGAGTTTGCGCATCCAGCCCGGACGACTGACGGGCGTGGTGGGGCCCAATGGGGCGGGCAAAAGCACCCTGATGAAGGCCATGCTGGGCCTGGTGCCGATCGCGGCGGGGCGGGTGGTCTATGGCGATCGCCCTTTGCAACAACAGCTCGATCGCGTGGCCTATGTGGCCCAACGATCGCAGGTGGATTTGGATTACCCGGCCACGGTTTGGGATGTGGTGTTGATGGGGCGAACGCGCAAAACGGGCTGGCTGCGGCCCTTTTCCAACACCAGCCGCCAAGCGGCCCGGGCGGCCCTGGAGCGGGTGGGCCTGTGGGAATTGCGCGATCGCCCGATCGCTCAGCTATCGGGAGGGCAACAGCAACGGGTGTTTTTGGCACGCTCGATCGCCCAAGAAGCGGATGTGTTTTGTTTTGATGAACCCTTCGTGGGGGTCGATCGGCGCAATGAAGCCATCTTGTTTGACCTGTTTCGGGAACTGGCCCAAGACGGCAAGGTGGTGATGGTGGTGAATCATGACTTGGGCGAGTCGATTACCCATTTTGATGATTTGGTGCTGCTCAATCGCCAACTGGTGGCCGCGGGCGATCGGGCGGCGGTGTTGAATGACCTGAATTTGCAACGGGCCTATGGCAGCCGGGTGAAATTTTTCCAGGAGGCCGCCTAATGGACGGGCTGCTGCAAGCCCTAGCGGAACCGCTGCAATACACCTTTTTTCAGCGATCGTTGGTGGCGGCGGTGGTGGTGGGCCTGCTTTGTGCCTGCACGGGCAGCTATCTTTTGGTGCAGCGCATGGCCCTGTTGGGCGATGCCATCAGCCATTCTCTGTTGATGGGCTTAGCGATCGCCTTTGCCATGGGTGGCAGCTTGTTCCTAGGGGCCCTGGTGGCTGGGTTGGTGAGCGCGGCGGCCATTGACTTTATTCGCAATCGATCGCCCCTCAAGGAAGATGCGGCCATGGGCATTGTCCTTTCGGCCTTTTTCGCCCTCGGGATTGTGCTGATCACCACGATCCAAAAAGACAACAAAATCGATCTCAATCATTTCCTGTTTGGCAACCTCCTGGCGGTGACCAGCGGTGACCTGTGGGATACGGGGCTGGCGGCGGCGCTGGTGCTCGGAGCGATCGCCCTTTGCTACAAGGAACTGCACTTTTATACGTTCGATCGCCTCGGGGCCCAAGCGGCTGGCTTGCCCGTCCGTTGGCTCGATTGGGGGCTGACCACCGCGATCGCGATCACGATCGTGGCCAGCATGAAAGCGGTGGGGGTGGTGTTGGTGTTGGCCCTGTTGATTACGCCGCCAGCCACAGCCTATTTGCTCGTCCCTCGACTCCACCAAATGATGGGGCTAGGGGCCCTGTTGGGTTGTTGCTCCAGCGTGGCGGGGCTATATCTCAGTTATTTTTTCAATTTGCCTTCGGGGCCGGCGATCGTGCTGGTGGCTTCCGGGTTCTTTGTGCTGTCGCTGTTGTTTAGCCCGCGTCAGGGGGTTTTGTTCCAAGGCTGGCGGGCCAAGGCCGCGGGCCACGCCCCGATCGATTCCAGCTCGATCGATTCCAGCTCGATCCATTCCAGCTCGATCGACTCAGAATCCACGGACGGAACCGATTCCTAGAAATCAGCAGAAATCAACAGAAATCGGCAAAAATTGGGCGCTTAGGGGCCAGGATTCAACAGTCGGAAATCAAACCCCGTTCCCGATCGATTGCCCTCCCGCACCGTGATCAACACCAGGGGCAATGAGCGATCGCCCGTATTGGCAAAGCGCACGGAAGCGGAAGACCCCGCCGCTTGGAAATCTGGCCGATGCAACGCAGCCTTCACAGCCGATCGCGTGGGGTCTTGGGCCTCGTTCAGATCACTGCCGGAAACCGGTTTTTGGTCGGGTTTTTGAGTAATTTCCTGATTAATTGCTTGAATCAAAGCCTGGGCCGCATCGTAGGCCATCGCCGTTCGCCAATTCACATCCCCACCCCAACGACGACGCATGGCCTTGGCAAAATCCAGCGATTGGGGCAAATCCGGATGCCAAGGAATTGCCAGAATCGTGCCCTGCGCACTGGCTCCCAACTTCAACAAGTCCAGTGAATAAATTGAATCGCCCCCCAACACCGGCAGCCGTCCTTGATTGGCTTCCACGATCGCCAAAGCTGACGGCAGTGTCGAGCGATCGCCCAAAAGCACTAACCCTTCGCTACCCTGGCTTTGGCGTTCCCCAAACAGCACCAAGCCCTCCGTGTTAAACGATTGGGCCTGACCGATCGCCCGTTGCGCATCGATCGGCTCGGAACCCATCTCTTGCAACTGCACCTGGCCCTGGCCGTCGGCCATGAACTGTTGCACAAATTCCGTTTTCAGGGATTGGCTATAGGCGCTTTTGGGGTTGTAAAACACCGAGACCCGCGCCAGTTTCAACTGCTGACGGGCCACCATTGCCAGGGCCTGTCCCGCCTGGCGATCGCTCGGAACCGTTCGCAACACCGCATCCCCCAACCCACTGAGGGTCACCGCCGTGCTGGAAGGGGAAATCATCGGCAGCCCAGCCCGTTGATAAACCCCAGCCGCCGCCAGCGAAGTGGTGGAGCTGAAGTGACCCACCACCCCCAACACCCGAGGATCTGCCGCTAGGGTTTCAGCCACGGCCTTGGCGGTGACCGGGTTGTTGCTGTCGTCCGCAATCACCACTCGCAATTGCCAGGCAGGTTTCGGGCCGGATCGCTCCCGATCGCCCTGGTTCCATTGGGCTTGGGCCTGCGCCACTCCCCGCAGCAACTCCTTGGCCACGTCGGGCAAATTAGCCGCCGGTACAACCACGGCGATCGTCCGTTGCGGAGCCTCCCGCGCCAGCCAATTATTCAAATAAATCAGGGCTTCCGGATCATTGGGCCGCTGTTGCAGACTTTTGCGCAACAGGGCGATCGCCTGGATTGGATCTCCAGCTTGCCCCGCCGCGGCCGCCGCCAACTTATCGGGCGAGTCTGCCAACAAGACCTGCTCACCACTGCTCAAGGACGGGGCCGGCCCCCCTTGGGGATTAGCGGTTGGCGGGGTCTGGCCCTCGTTGCCCAAAAGACCGTTCGATCGCACCAACCAATAGCCCCCACCCAACAGGGCCAAGGACATGAACAGAGCCGTAATCAGTAATGGGGCATCTTGGGAGCGACGACTCATGGGCAAAACCGCGATGGCTGGATCAAGATGGCTGGATCAATAGGTCACCCCACAGCCCATCAATCAAAACAATGACCCGATCAACAACGACCCGATCAACAATGACCCGATCCGGCAGTCCTTGGTTTTGACCATTTCTGTTTTGCCCCATTGCTGTTGCCAGTCTTCGATCGATAGGTTCGCTCAATCATTCGCGCCAATCGCTCGATCGGAAAATCTGTGCGATCTGTTTGTCCGATTTGTCGGATTTGTCCGATCAAAAACTGGGGCAGGAAGGATGACCCTTTGCCCCAGTTTATGCGGAATTTCGCGGTTTCTGACGGACGATCGCCTTAGCTTTCGATTAGCCCGTTCATTCGATCTTTGACGGTTCTGGCTAGCTTAATCTTCCGCAAAAATGTACTTGTACAGATCCTTGGGATCCGGTTCAGGGCTGTCGAGGGCAAATTTCACCGCATCGTTCACATGCTCTTGGATCCGGCGATCAATCTCCTTCAGTTCTTCCGCCTTCACCAATCCTTCACCAAGCAGGTGATCGGCCAGGCGAGTGATCGGATCTCGCTTACCCCAAACTTCCTTTTCTTCCTTCGCCCGCAGTTCATCCGGATCGGCCAAGGAGTGACCCCGGAAACGATAGGTCAAGGCTTCAATGACCGTGGGGCCTTCGCCAGCGCGGGCCCGGGCGATCGCCTCTTGGGCCACACCGCGCACCGCCAACACATCCATCCCGTCCACTTCTACGCCGGGCATCCCGAACGCGGGGCCTTTTTTGTAGATTTCGGGTACCGAGGTGGCCCGTTCGTGGGCCATCCCGATCGCCCATTTATTGTTCTCAATGACATAGATCACCGGCAGCTTCCAAAGGGCCGCCATGTTCAAGCATTCAAAGAACTGGCCATTGTTCGCGGCTCCGTCCCCAAAGAAGCAAACGGTCACCCCGTCGGAACTGGGGTCATTCATGGCTTCTCGTCGATACTTGCTTTGGAAGGCCACGCCCGTCGCCACCGGAATTCCTTCCGACACAAAGGCATAGCCCCCCAGCAGGCGGTGCGGCTCCGAGAACAAGTGCATGGAACCACCACGGCCCTTGCTGCAACCCGTCACCTTACCAAACAGCTCTGACATCACTTCCCGGGCAGGCACACCAGCACTCAGGGCATGAACGTGATCGCGGTAGGTGCTACACACGTAGTCATTGGCATCGCGGCGCAAAGCCCGAATCACCCCCGTCGAAACGGCTTCTTGGCCGTTGTAGAGGTGAACGAAGCCAAACATTTTGCCGCGATAGTACATCTCGGCGCACTTGTCTTCAAAAAGGCGACCCAGCACCATGTCTTCGTAGAGCATAAGCCCTTCTTCGCGGGTGACGGTGGCGCGGGTGGTCGGGGTTGCGGGAAGTACGCGTTCTTGTACCATTTCGCTGGTGCTGGGGTTGCGGGCTGAGTCGGTCAATTCAGAGGGTTCGGATTGCCTGGGCAAGGGTGGCGGCGATCGATTGCGCCATCCCACCGGTTGCGCGGCTAATTTTTTGGGAAATCCAGTTCAACATAGTACCGGACTTTGGCAGTCCCCGCGCGGTTGGGCGATCGCGGCGCTGGTTGGGCGCGGGGGCGACGGGTCAGGTTGCCGTTGTGGATGACTACCCCTAGAGATTGCCCAAGCCAAGGTGATTGGTGATTTGCGAGCACCTCAAGAGATGTCTCAGTCTCCTGCTGTTAGTGATGTTGGGCCAACAGTTTTTCAACCTTTGCTTCTTCGACCTTGGCCACCAATTGTTTGACTTCATATTGGTCGCGGGTGGTTTTGGCCAGCGTCAGGGTTGAGCTGATGGTGAAACCCAAACCCATGGACATGGCAAATTTCATCCAGGTATCGACCGGAAGGTAATAGATGCAAAGGGCTGTCCCCCCGGTTGAAAACAGGAACGATAGCCAAACTTGGACGATCCAGGCGGTGGTGTGGCGCATGGTAGAGGGTGTTTTGGGTGGAAGGAATGGCTCTTGAATGAATTGATTGTGAAATACAGGATGGGGATGCATGGAATTGGGGGGACAGTTTGCGATCTCAAACGCAATCACGGGTCATCACACGGATCATCACGCTGAGTGTCAGCAAGCCGCACCCTTGCTCGAAGCGCTGGCCGATCGCGCTGGCCGTCGATCGGGGCGGTTTCATGTGCCGGGTCATAAGGGCCGGGCGATCGACCCGCTGTTGGCGGATGCTTGGGGCGATTGCTGGGCCTGGGATTTAACAGAACTGGATGGGTTGGATAATTGGGCGGCTCCCCAGGGCGCGATCGCGGCGGCCGAAGCGTTGGCGGCTGATTGCTTTGGGGCGGGCCTCACTCGATTTTTGGTGAATGGGGCCACAAGCGGACTGGTGGCGGCGATCGGGGCAGTTTGCCAAGATGGCGACTCGCTGATTGTGGCTCGCAATGCCCATCAATCTGTTTTGGCAGGTTTAATTCTTGCGGGGGCGCGGCCCTGCTGGGTTTGGCCAACGGTCGATCGGGAATGGCAAATGCCCACGGTGGTGACTCCCGAGGCGATCGCCCAAGCCCTGGCGACCTCTCCCCAAGCGAAGGCGGTGCTGCTGGTGTCACCGACCTATCACGGTTGGGTTTCGGATTTGCCCGCGATCGCCCAACTCACTCGATCGCACGGTATTCCTTTAATTGTCGATGCGGCCCACGGGGCCCACTTGGGGCTGCATCCGGAACTCCCGATCGCTCCCTTGGCGGCCGGCGCGGATCTGGTGGTGGCTTCGGCTCACAAAACCCTTGGCTCCTTAACCCAATCGGCGCTGCTTCATCTACACCCCCAGGCTTTGATCGATCGCGATCGGCTGAATCAAGTGTTGCGATGGGTCACCTCCAGCAGCCCCAGCTACTTGCTGATGGCCAGCTTGGACGCGGCTCGGCGGCGGGCGGCGCTGTGGGGTCAAGTTGATTGGGGCCAAACGTTGGTGCGGGTCGATCGGGTGCGATCGCAGTTGGCGGGCGATCGAGCGATTCGGGTGCTTTCGGGGCCAAATCTGGATCGATCGCGCTTAACCGTTCACTTGGCTGGCTGGAATGGTTACCAGGCCGATGAAGCGTTAGACCAAGATTGGGGCATCACCGCCGAACTCAGCAGCCCCCAGCACCTAACCTTTGTTTGGACACCGGCCAACACCGACCAGGAAGCCGATCGCTTGGTGGCGGCTTTGGGGGCCCTGGCGCGATCGCCCCAAATGGCTCCCGATCGGGGGCTGGATGCCATTGCCGGGTTGCTTGCGCCTCCCAGTCCGGCCCCGCTGACCCCACGCCAGGCCAGCCAGCGCCCCACCGAGGCGATCGACCTTGACCGGGCGATCGGGCGCATTGCCGCTGAGTGGATCTGTCCCTATCCACCGGGAATTCCCGCAATCGTGCCTGGGGAAATCATCACTTCCGAGGCGATCGGCCAAATTCAGCAAACCCTGGCCCTCGGCGGCGACTGCACCGGCTGTGCGGACTTCAGCGTTCAACAATGTCTTGTCCTCATTTCAGCCGATCGCTAGCGATCAGCTCCTTGAAAAGTTCCCAAAGAAAAGTTCCCAAGGAAAAATTCCCAAAAAACAAGGTGGAGCCAGCGACAACACTGGCTCCACCCAAGGCTATCCATTTTCGCAATGGACTTCGCTAGCCTTGATTAGTTGCATTCCTTGGTAGAGTCGCTAGCCAACTTGGTAGCGGCGCTAGCAGATTCATTTTCCTTAGCCGTGATGCACAAGATAGCCTTGGCTTGTTGGTCTTCCAACGTCACCACGCCCTTGAAGCTCTTCAGAGAAGCTTGCTGCTTTTCAGCAGTGCTGGTTGCTTTCGTTGCATCACCTTCAGTCTTGTACTCGAAGTTATCGGTTTTTTCCTTGATACCAGCGTTCAGGGTCTTCAGGTCAGTAGCAAACTTACCTTGCTCCACGTAGTAAGCCTGTTGAGCACGGTTGAGCGAACCAACATAGGTGCTACCTTCCGACTGACGAGCCTTAGCGGCTTGGTTGAGGAAGGAGGGCAGAGCAATTGCTGCCAGAATACCGATGATGATGATTACAACCAGCAGTTCAATCAGGGTGAAGCCTTCTTCGCTGTTGCGGCGCTGGGCGAGGTGTTGGATCAGCTTGGCTTTGAATTCAGCTTTCATCTGGGATAGTCTCCTCGAGAGTTGGGGGAGGAAGGTTGGGAAGGTGGGGATTTTGTTCCCCTCATGCTTGCAACTTACCCAGGTTACCGGGGATTCATATCAACCGCAGCAGAATTTTTTTGGGGTCAAGGGAAAAAGCCTGAAAACCCTTGCTAAACAAGCATATTCGAGAGTTAACCCCAAGGAATTTTTAGGTGGCTTTTGGATCAGGATCATGATTTCCGCGATCTTGGCGGGCGGGCGCAGCACCTGTTCAGCACCATTTTTGGGGATGCCCAAGGGATGCCGTTTGGGGATTTTGGATCGACTCTAGGCCTCAGTGGACTCTAGGAAGATGTAGCCGAAGGTTTCCAGTTCCCGCAAGAAGCTGCAAACCGCTTGGGCGGCACTGGTGCGATCGACTGGTGAGCGATCGACTGGGTTCAGGGGCCGCACCCGCATGAACCGATCGATCAGTTGCGTAATCGGTTGGGGCCCCGTCAACAGCGGAACCAACACAGGCACTAGGCTGGCACTGGCCGCTGCGATGCCTTCCGGCCGCCGCAAAAATTTCGCGAAGTTCAGGGGCTTGAGGTAGCGGCAGGATTCCACGAGGGCGGCTTCAAATTCTGGATTGTTCAGAAGTGGGTGCAGCACCGCTTGGGTGCGATCGGGCTGCTGGACCAACTGCTCAACCGTGGGCGACTGCGGCGATTCTGCCATGGTTTTTGGCGTACAGAATATGTCGATCAATCGGTTGCGGCTAACCAACAAATCGTGCCAATGCATTTGTTCACGGCAACTGATTTGCGCAAATCGCGATCGCAGTTCCTCGGGAAATTGCTCCAGATCCAGCATGGTTTTCACTGTCCAATCCTGGGGTTCCACCGGGGCAATGACCTGTAAGTTTGCACCATCAACTAGGTCAAACACCTCCGGCACTGCAAATCCCCGATCGCCGTGGAGCATGAAATTAAAAGCCAAGATCCGCTCGCGAATATCAGGATTTTCGGTGTCATTGCGATCCCACATTTTCCGCACATCCACATTGCGCGGATTCAGGGACAACACAATAGATTCCACCAGGGCCATGGTGGTTTTTTCATCCCGATCGGGTGTAATTGCGCCCACATCACGCAAAAATTCCTGGGCACAAAGCACGGGAATTCGAGTGTTGAAGCTATGCAGATTCACTCGCAAAATACCCGTTGGTTTCAGCACGCTGGCCATCAACCGCAAACTAGCGAGGGGATCTTCCAACAGGTACAGCACCTCATCGCAGTTGATGTAGTCAAATTGCTGATTGAGGCTAGGAAGCTGATCGATATTGAGGGTTAAAAATTTAGCCCGATCGAGCAAATCAAACCGCCGAAACCGCTCGATCGCCACATCGATCGAAGCCGGAGAAAGATCGATGCCGGTAATGGTTGTTCCCGGGTTCAGATGAGCCAACATCAAACCCTTAAAGCCGCTGCCGCAACCCACATCCAGAATCTGCATTCCTTCGGAGCTGACCGATCGGCGATCACGGGCATAGAATGCGGTGGCTAAGGAGTGGGCATGAAATTCATCGGGCTGACTATCGGGAGCCGTTTCGATCGGTTCGCGAGGGTAAGGCGTTTGGTCAAACTGTCGCTGAATCCAGGCTTCTCGTTCAGCGGAAGATTCAAAATTCATAGCAAATCAGGGCTTCCAATCAGGGCTGCGAAATCAATCAATTCGATTCAATTTGATTCAATCTGGCTTGACTTGAATTTGACTTGAGTTTGGCTTGAGTTTGGTTTGAATTTGATTTGACTCAGATTAATTTGGCTTTACTCCGTTCGAGTTCTCGTGAATTTTCACAAAATTCGCGCCAAGTCAAGTTAATTCGTCAATTCGTCAGTTCAATTCACCAAGTAATTCAGTTCAATTCAGGCAAGTTCAATTCAGGCAAGTTCAATTCAGGCAAGTTCAACCAATAAATAACCCGCTTGACCCAATTCCGAGAGCAGATAACGCAAGGCTGCTTCCACTTCCGATCGCGCAATGGGTTCCAAGGTTACGGGATCCACAGGACTCAATTGTTGCAGCGAATCTGCGAGTTCCGTAAAGGTTTTCGTCCCTTCCAACAGGGGCAACAACCCAAGAGCGATCGCGCTGCTGACCGACTCCCAACCCCAGTTCAGAGACAGGTGTTGACTCAACTTTAAATCAGTGCCCTTTAAAACCACATTTTTGAGATCTGCGGCAAATTCTGGCGTATCTAACTGCGGGTGAAGCGCGGCTCGGGATTGATGCCAATCTTCTGGTTCCCAATCGCTGAGGGCTGTCCAGGGTTGCGCCGCGTCAGGATGACCACACCAGAAATCTAAAAGTCGATGGTTCGATCGAATCAAATCAAAAAAGTGTAGTTGATCGGAAATCGGCGCTTCCGCCAATCCAAAAGCGATCGAAATGGGCATATTCTCTGGGTCTTTGAACAGATCCGTCACTTCCCAGGACTGCCAATCGGTCATGCTAATGAATTCCAGACCGGAGCGATCGATATAGTCAAAAAGCTGCGGAATAGTAAATCCCCGATCGCGCTGGAACAACAGGTTCATCATCACCCGCTGTTCATCCTTCATTTTCCCAGAATCCCAAATTCGCATTTTCAGGAGTGTTGTATCCTTCAAAGACTCCATCAATTCGGTCAGAATTCCCATTTCCAGCTCACCCGGATTGTCATCCATCAACCCAATCAGGTGAGCCAAGCTTTGGGCCTTGAAATAGTCAAATCGCTGATAAAGACTATGGAGATTGGAACGAATAATGCCATCGGGTTTCAAGACGGCTTTCATGGCCGCCAACCCATCGGCAGGATCCGGTTGCAGATATAGCAATTCATCGCAGTTAATGTAGTCAAATTCCATGCCTAATTGCGGCAATTCTTCCATTGCCAATGCATGAAATTCCACGCGATCGCCCAATCCATGATGCTCCAAGCGCTTTTGGGCCAAGTCCACGGAAGCGGGCGACAAGTCCACCCCCACAATACGCGCACCGGGGTTGGCCAAAGCCATGCTCAACACGCCGTATCCACTGCCACAGCCCACATCCAGCATCAACCGCCCTTCGGTGTTGGCAATTTTTTGGTTGCGACGATAGTAGGCGGTGCGGAAATCGTGCCAGTAGGTATGGGTTTCGGCCGGTAAGCGATCGAGCGGAATGCGGGGATAGGGGGCGCGATCGAACTGGGCCCGCACCTTGGCAAGGGGATCCTCAAGCGGATCGTCAGCGGGGTTTGTGGGAGAAGGCAAGAGGGATGGCTCGGTCATGCGGGGGTTGACGAATAGTTGTCCTAACGCAAGGGTGGGAAGACCCAACGGCAAGGGCGGGTTAGAATCTTGACGGGGCCATGGATTGGCCGTGGTCAAGCGGTTGCCGAGGCTACCTTGGCCATATTGCCCCATTTCGATCCCGAAGCGATCGCCCCAAATCCGCTACCTGCCGCCCGATCGCCGATCCGTTTTAACAGTTGGTTTCACAATTTGTTTAACAAGTTGCTTAGTGATTGGCTGCACAATCGGCTCGGCAATCAACTCGGCAATCGGCTTCACCATGGATTTCACCGTGGGCTGAAAACTTTTGAACGGCTTGTCCTGCCATCTTCTCCAACACCATTTCCCACATCGTCAGTCGCAACCCTATGAGCATTGAACAGCATTCCCAGCCAACGGACGATCGCGCCGCTGTGGCCAACTCGTTGGATGAAATGCTAGAGGCGCTGAACTTGGGAATTCCGACGGCTCCCGACGATTTTCGATCGGGCTTTGTGGGAATTGTGGGGCGGCCAAATGTGGGCAAGTCCACGCTGATGAATGGTTTGGTGGGGCAAAAAGTAGCCATTGTCTCCCCGATCGCCCAAACCACTCGCAACCGACTGCGGGGCATCCTGACCCGGGATGATGCACAAATTGTGTTTGTAGACACGCCCGGCATTCATAAGCCCCACCACGAATTGGGCAAAGTGTTGGTGGCCAATGCACGCATGGCCATCCATTCGGCGGATTTGCTGCTGTTTGTGGTCGATGGGTCGGTGGAAGCAGGCGGGGGCGATCGCTTCGTGGCCGAGTGGCTGGCCCAAGCACCCGTGCCGGTGGTTTTGGGGCTGAACAAAATTGATCTGCAAACGGATCCGACGGTGGAAGCGTCCTACGCGGCCCTGGCGGCCGATCGGGGTTGGCCGATCGTGCGGTTTTCGGCGCTCCAGAGCGAAGGGACAGAAGACCTATTGCAGGCGCTGATCGATCGACTGCCGCCGGGCCCGTTTTATTACCCCCCGGAATTGGTGACCGATCGCCCCGAACGATTCATTATGGGCGAACTAATTCGCGAGCAAATTTTGCTCCATGCCCGGGACGAAATTCCCCATTCCGTGGCGGTGGAAATCGATCGGGTAGAGGAAACCCCGAAAATTACCCGCGTATTAGCCACCATTCACATTGAACGGGCCAGCCAAAAGGCAATCTTGATCGGCAAAGGTGGTTCCATGCTGAAGGCGATCGGCACGGCAGCCCGCGAACAAATTCAAAAGTTAATTGATGGCAAGGTTTACCTGGAGTTGTACGTGAAGCTGCAACCCAAATGGCGGCGATCGCCCGCTCGCCTGGCCGATTTGGGTTACCGAATTGAAGAAGATTAGGCGACAAACCCGCAAGAAGTTAGCCGCGAGTGACTAGTTATTAATAAACTTCTCGAAAACTTCCCCAAAATCCTTGCGTACATAGGACTCATGGGCCAGCTTTAACCAATTGAATGCGTATTGGTTAATTGCCTTGAATTGCTCTTCGGCCGTTGAAGTGCTGGTCGATCGACTGATGGTGGTGGCCGCCGTGTTCAAACTGGTTTGTGCATAGCCGTGGAACGCAGTATTTTCCTGCTGAATCAAGGCAATTTTCAGCAGGGCCTTATACAAGTCCTTGAGTTCGTGAATATGGACTTTGGCCACATCGATCGAGTAATGCTGGCTGCCCATGGAAAACTTAATTTCCACATCCCGATCGAGCGTTCCCGCCGTTTCCAAAGTCACATGGGAAATGGCATGGTGGGCATAGTTAAAGCGCCGCAAAGTGCGTTTTTTGCTGACAGCCGATGTGCCATCCACATGGATTAGGGCCAAGTTGGTGAAGCAATATTCATCCATCTTGGACTTAATCAAAAAATAGATTTTCTCGCCTTCTTCATTGATGATGTAGTCGTCCGCATCAACCTTGCCGTAATCCTGGGGACGAATCACCACCCCAATATCACTGAGACCCAAGGCATCCGAAGCCAAACTCTTAAACATGGGAATCACCAATTGTTGATTAGCCCTAGCCCAGCATTGCCCAGCCCAGCATTACTTTGCCCAACCTTGCCAGGCTGGCTTGAGTAACCATTTTGAGGCTAGCCCGACCAGCCAGTATAACAATCGAATTTTGTTGGTTGCCAGGGGCAATCAACTCTCAGGCTAGTAGCGTGGCTGCCTTAATTCGCTGGGTTAAATGATATGGCTGTTGCCATCACCTGATCGTTAAGCAGCAAGGGGCTTAAGCCCCTTGTTACCACGACTGGCTCCGCATAACAATCGAATTTTGTTGGTTGCCAGGGGCAATCAACTCTCAGGCTAGTAGCGTGGCTGCCTTAATTCGCTGGGTTAAATGATATGGCTGTTACCGTCACCTGATCGTTAAGCAGCAAGGGGCTTAAGCCCCTTGTTACCACGACTGGCTCCGCAACGTTGACCCAATATATTAAGCCTGTCGCGCTACTAGGCTTTGGGCTGTTCCTAAGCGACTAATCGCACAAATTTCTTTTTTCCCACTTGCAGCACTTTGCCCAACAAATCCGCCGCCGATTCAAACTTTTGGTTCACATCCGCCAGCTTTTCGCCATCCAGTTTCACACCGCCCCCTTGAATTTGGCGACGGGCTTCGCTACTGGTGGTGCATAACTTTGTGGCACTCAAAAGATAGAAAATTGGAGCCGGAAATTCCACCTGCGCCAAGGAAAATTCCGGTACATTTTCCGCACCGCCACCGCCCGACACCAAATTCATGGCATCTTTTTGGGCTTGCAGGGCGATCGCCTCGCCATGGATTTGTTGGGTAATTTCCAGGGCCAACAATTTCTGGCGATCGCGGGGATTTTCGGGCAACTGATCCAACGGTAAATCCGTCATCAGTTCAAAGTAGGTTTCCAGTTGCGCATCGGCCACCTTTTCCAGCTTGGAATACATGGTGAGCGGGTCTTCTCGCAGGGCCACATAGTTCCCCAAGGATTTGGACATTTTTTGCACCCCATCTGTCCCGATCAAAATGGGCGTGAGCAATCCAAATTGCGGTTTTTGACCAAAGTGGCGCTGCAAATCTCGCCCTACGGCTAGGTTGAACTTTTGGTCTGTGCCACCCAGTTCCACATCCGCCCGCACGGCCACGGAGTCGTAGCCCTGCATCAACGGATAAAGAAATTCATGCAAAAAGATGGGGCTTTCCTGCTGATAGCGCTCTGCAAATCCTTCCTTGGCCAACATTTGGCCAACGGTCATGGTGCTGAGGAGTTCCAGGATTTTGCCTAAGTCCAGCTTGGCTAACCACTCGGAGTTGTAGCGCACCTCCAGGCGGCCAGGCGTTTCAAAATCCAGGATCGATCGCACCTGTTCCAAATAGGTTTCCGCGTTGGCTTGCACTTGCGCTTCGGTCAGTTGCTTGCGCACTTCCGATTTACCGGTGGGGTCGCCAATGCGAGCGGTGAAATCGCCAATAATCAGAACAGCGGTGTGGCCCGCATCCTGGAAAGCGCGCAATTTGCGGACGGGAATGCTGTGCCCCAGGTGAATATCGCTGCCGGTGGGGTCAATGCCGAGCTTGACGCGCAAGGGGCGATCGGTCGTGGCCAACAACCGCTCTAGGTTCTGGGTCGGATCCGCTGAGTCGGGTTGGTTGGGAAAAATATCGGCGGTTCCGCGATGGAGCCAATCGAAGTTAGACGCTGCCATAACTGGTGCGCTCAATTCGCTATAGGGATTGAATAGGGGTTGACAATCGAAGCTCAAAAATTTTGATGAGCTGATCAAAAGAGCCTCTGACGAGGATTGAACTCGTGACCTCACCCTTACCAAGGGTGCGCTCTACCACTGAGCTACAGAGGCGGGGTGGTGGGCCGAGCTGGATTTGAACCAGCGTAGGCATAGCCAACGGATTTACAGTCCGTCCCCATTAACCACTCGGGCATCGACCCGCTTCCACCACGGGAGATAACAATAGCACAAGGATCGAAAATTCCCAATAGGCAGCCCAAAATTTTTTTAAATTTTTTTGAGGAAGCGCTTGGCCCGGTTAGGGCGGGATCTTGAGCGACGCTGGGGGCAAAAACTGGGGACGATCGGGAGGCCGCTGGGGCGATCGCCGGGTGTGGAGATTTCGCCGGGCGGCGGCTTCCGCAGTTCGCCCAATCCCTTTCATAATGAATATAGTTAGCGCGTTCTGAGTAGCAACCTGTGCAACTTGAGTCTCAGCCTGATACCCAGCGATCGAATGCGGGTCGATCGGGCACGGCCCAGCGATCTCCATCAAGTGCCCCGGCTGCTGATTCGGACTCTGGATCTGCCCCCCCAGCCTCACCCTCGGCACTCCAGGAGCTGAACCAATGGGAGCAGCGATCGCGCCGTTTGTTTTGGCCTTTGTTTGGGGTGGCAGCTACGGCCATCTTGGGGGCCGCCGGTTGGGGTCTGTGGCAATTGCGCAAGCCAGCGGATCCGGCGGTTGATCCCTTGGCCAAGCTGACCGTTCCGGTCACCTCCGCTAATTTGACGGTCAAGATTGATGCAAGCGGCACTATCCGCCCGATCCAAACCGTGAACCTGAGTCCCAAAACCTCCGGGCGACTGCTGGAGTTGTATGTGGAGCAGGGAGATGCGGTGCAAAAGGGCCAAGTGATTGCCCGGATGGATGATGCGGAACTGCGGGCGCAACTGGCGCGGGCCCAGGCCGGCTTGGCGCGGGCCCAGGCAAGGCTGGCGGAGGCCCAAACCGGCAACCGACCGGAAGAAATTGCCGAGGCGGAAGCTCGCGTTAATCGATCGCGCGCGGATGTGGTGAGTGCCCAGGCGCGGCTGGATTTGGCGCGGGAACGGCTGGAACGCAACCGATCGCTGGCGGAAGCGGGAGTGATTGAGCGTGATCGCCTGGATGGGTTTGAGCAAGAGGCCCGCAGCGCCAAGGCGGATGTCGATCGAGCCAAGGCGGCGTTGGTGGAATCCCAAAAGGGGCGCGATCGAATTCGGAACGGTTCCCGGATTGAGGACATCGCCGCCGCCCGGGCCGATGTGGCCGAGGCCCGCGCCCAAATGGCCCTGATCCAAACGCAATTGAATGACACCGTGGTGCGTGCGCCCTTTGCCGGATTCATTTCCCAAAAGTATGCGGAACCCGGCTCCTTCGTGACTCCCACCACGTCCGCTTCCTCCGGCAGTGGAGCAACTTCCACCTCGATCGCGGCTCTGGCCAGCGGGTTGGAGGTGTTGGCGCGGGTTCCGGAAGTGGACATTGGGCAAATCAAGTTGGGGCAAACGGTGGAAATTACGGCCGATGCCTATCCCGATCGGGTCTTTCGGGGACGGGTGAAGCTGGTGGCTCCGGAAGCGATTCGGGAGCGCGATGTCACCTCCTTTGAAGTGCGCGTGGCGATTCTGTCAGGGCAGGAGGTGTTGCGATCGGGCATGAATGTGGATTTGGTCTTTGTGGGCGATCGCCTGCCCCAAGCCGTGGTTGTGCCGACGGTGGCCGTGGTGACCGATCGCGGGCGCACGGGCGTTTTAGTCCCCAATGCCACCCAAAAGCCGGAGTTTCGCGCGGTGGTTTTGGGCCCCACCTTGGGTAATCAGGTGCAGGTGCTCCAAGGCATTAAACCGGGCGATCGGGTCTTCACGGATTTGCCACCGGGGCAGACCCTCGACAGCATCTTGAACAACAAGGCGAAACCCGGCAATGGGCGATCGGCTAATCCCTAGGGGCGCAGTCAGTTTCAAAGGGCGATCGGCTCATGCATATTCCCAAACGCGGTAAACATAAAGTCTTTATCGGCATGGCTCCCGGTGTTGGCAAAACTTACCGCATGTTGGAAGAAGGCCAGCAATTAAAAGCAGAGGGCGTGGATGTGGTGATTGGGTTATTGGAAACCCATGGCCGCAAAGAAACCGCCGACAAAGCGATCGGATTGGAGGTGGTTCCCCCCGCCCAAATTGCTTATCAAAATCGATTGCTGCCGGAAATGGATGTGGCCGCCATTTGCGATCGCCAGCCCCAGTTGGTGTTAATTGATGAGCTGGCCCATACGAATGTGCCCACGAGCGATCGCCCCAAACGCTATCAAGATGTGGAGCTGATTTTGGCGGCGGGAATTGATGTGTTTTCCACGCTGAATATTCAGCATTTAGAAAGCCTCAATGATCTCGTGACTCAAATTACCGGTGTGGTGATTCGAGAGCGCGTGCCCGATCGAATTCTTGAGGAAGCGAATGAGGTGGTGGTGATTGATGTCACCCCTGAAACCTTAGAAGAACGCCTACAGGATGGGAAGGTTTATGCCCTGGATAAAATTCCCCAAGCGTTGACCAATTTCTTTCAACGTCGCCACCTGATTGCTCTGCGAGAACTGGCCTTGCGGGAAGTGGCCGACAATGTTGAAGAACAGGCGATTGACCAAGATCCCAGCACTCCATTTTGTAACATTCACGAGCGCGTATTGGTCTGTGTTTCGACCTATGAAGGATCGATGCGCCTATTACGACGGGCAGCGCGTTTGGCGAGCTATATGAATGCGCCCTTGTATGGCTTATTTGTTTGTCCGCCCGATCGGTTTTTAAGCAAAAGCGAAGCGCTCCAAATTGAGGGCTGTCAGCGACTTTGTGAGGAGTTTGGGGGGGAGTTTTTACAAGTTCAAGCCTCCAACATTCCCCAGGCGATCGCCAAAGTGGCCCGAGATTATCGAATTACACAAATTGTGCTGGGCGAAACCCGTCGATCGCGGTGGCAATTATTGCTGCGCGGCTCTTTAACCTACCGATTGATGAATCTCCTAACGGAGCAGTCAGTGGATTTGCACATCATGAGTCATGACAGCCGCGCCCCACGCTCTCAGAATTCTGCTGAGTCTTGATCAATATTTTCCAAGGAGTTTCCGGTTTTCAGCGCGGGAATTTTCGGGAATTTTTAGGTAATTTTCCCGGTCACGAATTTCCCACAGGGTCGCTAGGTTGGAATTAATTTTTGGGAAAGCTACGACTCGTTTCCTCAGAAATATCTTCGGTAATCAGAATTTCTTGATCAATGACGCGAAACACCAACCGCTGATTCGCCACACTGTTCAGGGGCTGATCGCGAGCCAGCGCTGACTGAAACAGGGTGCAGGTCACCACCGCTTGGGAGCGATCGGGCGAAATCTCAATCACCAAATCTTCGTAGCGAACGGCGGTCATGCGCATTTGGGGATAGGCTAGCTCCAGCAAATCTCGAATTTGTTGGCGACCGTCAAGCCGAATCATTTGAGATCCTCCGGCGAGGTTCACCGTTGCCCGAATTGCCGCATTAGGTGCATAGAAGCTGACGATCGCCTCAATATCTTGGTTTTTGATGGCGGCCAGCAGCCCTTCCAAGCGCGATCGAACCTGATTTTCGGTCAATTCCACGGGTGAACGCATCCGGGGTGGCGTTCGGGGTGGCATTCGGGGTGGCATTGGGGGGCGCTCCGGTTGGGTCTCGGCCCGGTGGGGCTGAGTGAGGGCGGCGGCCGGCGACTGCGGGCAAACCATGGCTCCGGTTCCGATCGCGCCAATTACAGCGCCGAGGATCGCCACTCGCAACCGCCGCCATACCTGTGCCATGCTTGGATCCATCATCACAATTCCTTCCCCTTGAATCGTTGTTAGCGTCTAGTTTGGGATCTAGATTTTTGGGATCTAGGTTTTTGGGATCTAGATTTTTGGGTTTGGTTGAATTGAGTTGAGTTTAGTTCCCCCATCCCTTGCTGCAACGGCCATCGTAGGTTCGATCGCCCATGAGTCGTCCTCCCGAAATCGATCGCGTGATCGAAGCCTTTAAAAACAAGGACTATCGCACCGCCGCCCGGTTGCTGAATCCACTGCTCACCAGCCACCCACGCGATCCTTGGGTGCAACTCTATGCGGCGCGGCTCCATGAGCTGGCGGGGCGGCCGACGGTGGCGGAACCCATTTATCGAGAGCTGCTAAAAAACACAACCAACCCCAATCCCAAGATTTTGGCCCAAGCTCGCCAGGGGTTGCAGCGCTTAGAAACGGCCGATCGCACCCAACGCCAAGCCGCCATTACCCAAGCCCGAGCCGCCGCCAGCCAAGCTACCCATCAAGGCACGAACCAGGGCGATCGACTCCCAAAACCAGCCCACGGCATTTTAATTTTGGAGCCGATCGCCTCGGACGATCGCCCGGAAGCGGCGAAACAATTTGCCCGCATTTTTGACTTAGATCCCTACACCGCCCGGATGCAGTTGCCCAGCCGCGATTGGCGACTCTATCGCACCGGCCTCTTGGGAGAACTGCAAGTCTATGCGGAAGCCCTCCAATCGCACCAAATTCCCTGCTTTTGTGTGGATGAAAAAGCGGTACAAGCCGTCAAAACTTTCACCATCAAGCATTTTCAATCCGTTGATCCAGACCCGATCGTGATTTGCGAAAACGATCGACACCAGTTGGGAACCTTGGCTTTTCGGTGGGCAGAGGTGAGCCAGCGCGTGTTAGGAGCCGTGCCCGTGGTGGAATCGGTGATTGATTTGAATGCACGCGGCCAAATTGTGCGCCGAGATCAAACCCAAGATTGGGTTCCTCTTGTGGATTTGCATTTACCCGATCGGGGCTGCATTTTGCGCCTTTGTGAAAGTGCCTATCAGTTCGATCGGGGTGTGGCCTTTGCACCCATGGGATTTTCGCCCAACTCCTTTGTGCAGGAATTGGATGACGGTCGCCCCACCCGGCGCACCCAATGGAACGCCCTCGTGACCTTTGTGGCTCAACAAACCCCGATCGCCCGGGTGTTTGATCGGTTCACCGGTTTTGCGGAAACAGCCTTGGATTACCGAGAATTGCTCGATCGGCTCAATCCCCAAATCCCTGTTCCTCGCCGCAACGCCCAGCCCATGCGCGAAGATGCCGCCTTCGCCCTTTACAGCCGCGTCAGCTTCTGTCGTCCTAACTCTCCGATTCGCTAGTCGGCTCGCCCTGGAAACGATTGCCCCGCTCCGAGAAGTCCTCCGGGCGTAAATTGGCAAGAAAGTCCCGAAAAGCGGCTTGCTCGGCCTCGTCCGCGTCCCGATCGACCGGCACCGAAGCATCGGCAATCACCTCCTCCATCACCCAAATGGGGCTATCGGTGCGCAGGGCCAGGGCGATCGCGTCGCTTGGACGCGCATCAATATCCTTTTGCACATCCCCTTGCCGTACACAGAGCACCGCATAGAACGTGCCATCTTGCAGCGAATGGACAATCACCTTCTCCAGGGTCATTTCCCAAGCCTGGAGCAGATTCGCCATCAAATCATGGGTGAGCGGGCGTGGCGGTGGCCGATCCTCCATGGCACTGATGATCGCCTTGGCTTGATCCGGCCCAATGTAGATCGGGAGGGCACGCCGATCGGCCGTATCTCGAAGCAACACGATCGGCGTGCGGCTCGCCGCATCCAATGCAATTCCCGCAACCTTCATTTCCACCATAGACCCAGCATCCGTAGCATCCGTGAGCGATTGACCGGTATTCGCCTTCAAGCCTGTTCTCAGTATGCCCTGCCAATCGGCGGGATTACGGAAAAAACCCGCAGAAAAACAAACAGGGGCGAGTCAACCTCACCCCTGTTGCTGATTCAAAATGACCACTTTAGCCGCTAACGATCTCGATCGCGCTAGCTAGCTCCCACCGCGACTTAGTAGCGGCTCAGGTTAGGACGGTGCACAATGAAGCCCACCGATTGGCACTGCTTGATGTTGTCGAAGCCCACAACACGGATGTAGCAGTTGCCATATTCCGAGCGGCAAGCTTGCACTTCGGTCAACACTTCTTGCACCGAACGCGCGTTGAACAGAGGCAACTTCCACATCGTCCAGTAGTACACCTCGGGATCCGAGTTCTCGTTGAACTCAACACCGGGGATGTAGCCCTGGTCGATCATGTACTGGATTTGCTTGGCGATCTGTTGGTCGCTGAGGGGAGGCAGATACGAGAAGGTCTCAAAACGACGCTCTTTGGGCAGAGTCTTCATGCCAGTTGTCTCCAAACGGGGCGAAGAGAAAAAACTTCAACGAATGCAATTCGAATGCGATTCACTCATCCCGTGGCTAATTCCAGGAGTGGAATTAATCATCGATCGAGTGGTCACCCGATCGCCGCTCCGATTCCAGGAGTCGATCGGGTTCCTCAGCCAAAACCAGTTGTGTTAGCCGTTCGAGGTGCTGGCGACGGAGATGGCCATTGGACTTTTGAACCCCTTCACGCACCATCTCCGGCAAATAGTCAGTCACATCACTGACCAACTCATCACGCACCGTCATCAGACGAAAGGCCAAATCCGGATCAACAGTCAGCAGGGATTGCAAATAGGCTTCCCCATCTTGCAAGTTGCTCTCCGCCGAAAACCGATGCAGCCAAACCGCCTTGGGGGGATTAGTTTCATGTAGTTGCGCGAGGACAGTCCGCATTGCCTGGTAGGTCAAATAGCTTTGCAGCGTTTTGGCCGTATCCTTGGCAATTTGCTTGAGATCCATACGCAGCCTCCGCGATCGCCCAACGTTCTCACGATGCTAGACGATCGCAGCTTCAGAAACCGCTACCGGCTGACCGATTTCCATCGGTGCGCAGCTTCCCCCTCGATCGGCCAATCAACCGGCTCGCCGCATCATCAGACGGTATCAACCGCCTCGAACTCGAACTTGATTTCCTTCCACAGTTCCAGGGCCACAGCCAGGTCAGGAGACCAACGAGCAGCCTCACGCAGGATGTCGCCGCCTTCACGCAGCAGGTTGCGGCCTTCGTTACGGGCTTGGACGCAAGCTTCCAGAGCCACGCGGTTGGCCGTTGCACCCGGAGCATTACCCCAGGGGTGACCCAGCGTACCACCGCCGAATTGCAGCACCGCGTCATCGCCGAAGATGTCAACCAGTGCGGGCATGTGCCAAACGTGGATACCACCCGAAGCCACGGCCATCACGCCCGGCATCGAAGCCCAGTCTTGGGTGAAGTAGATCCCACGGCTGCGGTCTTGCTCGATGTAGTTTTCGCGCAGCAAGTCCACAAAGCCCAGGGTCACGGCTTGGTCGCCTTCCAGCTTACCGACCACCGTACCGGTGTGGATGTGGTCACCACCGGACATCCGCAAGCACTTCGACAGCACGCGGAAGTGGATCCCGTGGTTCTTTTGACGGTCGATTACCGCGTGCATAGCGCGGTGGATGTGCAGCAGCACGCCGTTGTTACGGCACCAGTGCGACAGGGTGGTGTTGGCGGTGAAGCCAGCCGTCAAGAAGTCATGCATGATGATGGGCATTTCGAGTTCTTTGGCGTACTCGGCCCGCTTCAGCATTTCTTCGCAGGTGGCAGCGGTCACGTTCAGGTAGTGACCCTTGATTTCGCCGGTTTCCGCTTGCGCCTTGTGAATGGCATCAGCCACAAACAAGAAGCGATCGCGCCAACGTTGGAAGGGCTGCGAGTTGATGTTTTCGTCGTCTTTGGTGAAGTCCAGACCGCCGCGCAGACATTCGTACACTGCACGACCGTAGTTCTTCGCCGACAGACCCAGTTTGGGTTTGATGGTGCAACCCAGCAGGGGACGACCGTACTTGTTGATCCGATCGCGCTCTACTTGGATCCCGTGCGGGGGGCCTTGGAAGGTCTTCAGGTAAGCGACGGGAATCCGCAAGTCTTCCAGACGCAGCGCTTTCAGGGCCTTAAAGCCGAAAACGTTACCCACCAGCGAGGTCAGCAGGTTGGTAACGGAGCCTTCTTCGAACAGATCCAGGGGATAGGCGATGTAGGCAATGTATTGGTTGTCTTCACCGGGAACCGGCTCTAGATCGTAGCAACGACCCTTGTAGCGATCGAGGTCGGTCAGCAGGTCAGTCCACACAGTGGTCCAAGTCCCAGTCGAGGACTCAGCGGCCACGGCTGCCCCAGCTTCTTCCGGGGGAACGCCCGGTTGCGGGGTCATGCGGAACGCAGCCAAAATATCAGTATCTTTCGGCGTGTAGTCCGGCGTGTAATAGGTCAGCTTGTAGTCTTTTACGCCAGCGTCGTAGCCAGCTTTTGATTGCGTCTGTGCGTAAGCCATAACGTCCCTTCCTAAGAACTGCTTCGTCGATCGAGGGTCGGCGAAAGTGGTGGGCGATTGAGAGATCAACAGCGTCTTCACAGCAGAATCTTGCGAAGCCCCTTAGATCTTGGAGCTTCGCAAACCGAGGAATGCGAACCGCATTATGCAAATTGCATTATTTTCGATGAATCGGCGCTTAGACGAGCGATCAAGCAGCTAGAAATCCGAGAGAAGCAGTTTCTTCAAAGGTGACGGTCGAGACGATACCGCCAACGGGCTGCACTCTCGCGAAGTTGTAGCCGAATTGCCCAAAAAAAATATATCAGGAAAGGTATAGCTAGAACTTTGCAAATACTTTGGGATCTTATGAATTTTCGTAATTAACGTTACGGTTCGTAGCAAAGGCGATCGAGCATTGGGATCGAGAAAACGGGGCAAAGGGGCACAGCGCAAGCCAACGGAGCCAAACTCTGGCCAACAAAGGGGAGATCTGGTCCCGGTTTTGGGGTCGCTCGATCGGGGCAAATGGCAAGATTTCAAAAGATTACGATCGGCTGAGTAGTTGCTGCCATTGACTGAGGGCCAACTCTGTCCAGAGCCAATTTTGCGCCAAAACGGGGGGCTGAAACTGGCTGCCAGCATTGGCTTGTACCTGATCACGGTAGCGAATGGCCTGTTGCAGGGCTGCGGAGTCGTTGTTTTGTTGGGCCCGGGCCTGGGCCACCAGTGCGAGTCCGGCTTGGGCGGTGAGGGCCAGGTTATCGCTGAGGATGGCTCCGTCAGCCGTTTGGGAGAGGTTCAGGGATTCGGCAAAGGCTTGCTCAGCCCGATCGAGGGTTTGGGTCTGAAAATGCGCAAACCCTAAGGCCAGGTGATAGCGCGGATCATTGGGGTTTTGTTGAATGGCCAGCTCCCAAAACCGCTGGGCATCGTTGAAGCTGTAGTCCGGTTGCTGTTGGCGTGCCAGTTGCCAGGTCACCCGCCCGCGCAAGAAGAGGGTTTCGGCGGTGTCTTGGCTGTTGGGGAGGGTTTGCAGCACGTCCCGAGCAATGGCGGCGGCGTTGCGGTTGGGGGCCAGCAGGGCTTCGATCGCCTGAACAGCGGTGGGGAGTTGCTTTTGGCGCAAGGCTTGCAGGGCGATCGCCTGCACTGTTTCCGTGTCGGTGTTGTTCCAGTCGTTTGGCGGATTCAGGGATTGGGCGATCGGGGCGGTGGGTTGGGGCGTTGGCTGCGATTGGGTTCCCGATCGGGCCCCCGTCCACCACAACCCGCCCGCCCCCAACAGCACGGCCAAGGCTCCGGCCACTAACCAAGATTGGGGCACTGTGACGGCCTTGGCAGCCCCCGATCGGGCAGCGTTGTCCGCGTCGGCGGATCCCAGGTCAAACCGAGGGTGCGATCGATCCGCCGATGGAGCCGCAGGGGATGAGGCCGCAGCGGATGAGGAGGCCGCAGAAAATAAATGCCCCTGACCCTCTTGGCCCTTTTGATGATTGGAGCCACCCTGGCTCGCTGCCGGGTGATCACCCCTTGAGGCATCTGAGGGCGATCGCGCCACCAGTTCCTCCAGATTCACCGCCATGGTTTGGTCAGCCCACTGATCATCCGCTAGCTGCTCATCCGCCAGACCCTTGAGGGGCATTGGGGGCCGCAACCCCGACTCATCGGGCGATCGGGGCGTGGTGGGCAGTGGCTCACCGTTGGGAATTAAGGGCGATCGCCCCGGCAGCGAGATGGGTACACCCGCCGCAAATAGCAGCCCGTCAAAATCGGGATGCAAATACAAAATGGGCAAGGCCCAATAGAACTGCGCCGAACCATAGGTGGAAACCAACCCCTGACGCATTCGACTGGTAGCTAAATCTAGGGAATAGTCTGGACGCAGGTTGCGATAAAACAACTGCATCAGAGTAATCGCCACATCGTCGGGAATTTGCTCCGACATGGCCAGCACCCCCGGCACACCGCGCCGCATTAGGGCCGCCGCCAACGTGTCCGCATCGGTTTCCGGCGCATCCGATCGATAAACCGGCGAGTCGCTGCCCCGACAAGAATTCAAAAAAGCCAGCCACACGCCGTTATTCACCAACAGCCCCGCCAGGTCGTTGCCCGCCAAGGGTTCCGCCAGGCCCGTGCGCCGATTCACCAAGTGCAAACTGCCCCCATCGGGGCCCGGGTCACTGTGGCCGGCGTAGTGAAAAACATGGTATTGCCCCTGTTCGAGGGCGTGGGTGAGTTGTTCCCGATCGGGCTGATCCAGCACATCAATTTCCATGTGGGCGGTGGTTTGTTGCAGCTCTTGGCGCAACCGCCCCACTTCTTGCTCCACGGCCAAGGCCGCTTGGTCGTCGGGAGCCGCCAGGGCCACCAAAATTCGCAATGAGTCTGAACGGCGCAGGGTCAACCGCCGCGCATCAAAGCTACCGGAGCGGCCAAACTGAGATCGATAGCGAGAAAAGGTGATGTCCGTGCCCGTGGTCAACAGTCGCCCATCGCCATAGAGCGCTTCCCAGGGCAATTGCAGCAATCGATCGCCCCGCAGTCCCAACCGCAAATGCAGTGCCGCATCTTGGCTATCGGCCACGCTTTGGGCAGAAATCCATCGATCGCGAATGGAGCCTTGAAATAGAGCGCTGTATAGCTGTTCTCCCAAGGCCACCAGACTGGCCAGGCGCTCATCGGTTGCTGGCTCCGTGCGAAACAGATCCCACAGAGGATCCGCCATCAACCGTTCCGCCTGCACCAACCATTCCCCGATCGGCCAAATGGCTTGCTCCTCTGCCAACATCACTCCCTTAGGCGCTCGCTCCGTGCGAATCAACACCCGATCGTCCCCACCCAACGGCGTAATCGACAGGTGAAATTCCAAGACGGCTTTGGCGATCACGGAAGTCGGCATAGGACAAGGGCGCTACAGCGGGCGAACAATCAGACAGCCAAAAATCAGACAGCCATAGGGTGGCAATGGAAAAAAGCGAACAAAAGGAAAGCGAACAAGCGGAAAGTAAATAAGAACAATCAAAAACCAAACTAGCTAAAATTTTTTTCGTCAGCTTCTCCGGATCAACCGTATGGTTCTGCGAAGGGAAAAGACAGGTAGATGCACCCTGACGATATCTCAGCTCTCCGCCTTCGGGTGGGGAGCTTTTTTTTGCGATCGCGCCCCATCGCACGATCGGTTTAGGTGATCGGTGAGCAATCAGGTAGGTGATCACTGGACGATCAGTAGCGATCGGTGAGCAATCAACCTGATGGGCAATCAACCTGATGGGCAATCAACCTAAATCGACCTAAACCGAGCTGAATCGTTATTGCCCTAGATCCCAATTGCCTGAATTGCAATTTCCCGAGTCGCAATCCTTCAAAATCATCCGCTTCAAAATCATCCGCCTTTGATGGTTTGGGTATCGGTGGGTAATCCATCCCGATCAGGCCCGATCGGGCAATTCCGACGACTCCATCTCCAGATTGTCGGCCCGCCTACCTGACAGACAAGGGGGCTAAACCCCTAGCCCCACCCTTAGCCGCCACCCACGATCGTGACAATCTCCAGCCGATCGCCCCCCTGTAGCGTGGTGCGCTCCCAGAACTGCCGATGCAAGATTTCACCGTTATATTCCACAGCCACCAAGCGCGGATTTAGTCCCAATTGTGTCAAAAAATCCGGGAGCTGCGTGCCAGGAGCACAGTGGCGGGCTTCGCCATTCACCTGCAAGGCAATGGTTGAACTGGATAGCTCACTCATGAAGGATCCTCCAAAACGGCTCAAAAACGGCTCAAAGGGTCTGGATATGTGGAAAGTTTGCTGCAATTGGGGCAACAGTCCCGGAGATCGGGTTGTGCCCCCGTCCTGCCCAAAGGACTCAAGGGCTTGGAGTTAAAAGGCGCGAAGTTAAAGGACGCGAAGTTATCGGGCGTAAAGTTGGGACAGTAAATATTGAGTGACTTGTTTGGGTTGCTCTGCGGCCATCAGGGCCCGCACCACGGCCACCCGTTGCGCACCGGCTTCCAAAACGGCCGGCAAGTTTTGGGCATCAATGCCCCCGATCGCAAACCAGGGAACCGGCGACTTTTCCGCCGCAAAGGCCACATACTCCAACCCAGCGGCCGCCTTGCCCGCTTTGGTGGGGGTTTCATAGACGGGGCCCACACCGATGTAATCAGCACCACCTCGCAGGGCCCGCTCCATTTCAGTCGGGTTGGTGGTGGAGCAGCCAATGAGATATTCGGGCCCCAAAATCTGCCGGGCCGCTTCCAGGGGAAAATCCTGCTGACCCAGGTGAACCCCATCGGCCCCGACGGCGATCGCCACATCAACCCGATCGTTCACCAAAAACAGCGCCCCGTAGTGATGGCACAAGTCGCAAAGTCGTTGGGCATTGGCCAAGCGCCGCCCATCGTCCTCGTTTTTGTCGCGATATTGCACGAGGGACAGCCCCCCCTTGAGGGCCTCTTCCACCACCTCAAAGAGGTATTCATGGGGTGAGGTGACCAAATAAAGCCGGGCGGCTGCCAATTGTTGGTGGCGGTTCCGTCCCTGCAAACGGCTCTCTAGGCTGTAAGTTTGGTAGCGCAGTTGCTTGCAAGCTTGGGATAGCTCGGGGGATAGCAGCTTGCCATATTCCTCGATCGAGCGGAGGGCTTCCTGCACTCGGCACAGATTGGCCTGCAAAACGGCCTGAATGCTCGATCGGGTCTCTTCGTTACTGTGGGTCAGGGTTGTGCCGGGATCAGCGGGGGTGTTGCGGGCCGATCGCATTTCATCGCTGTGCCATTGGGCCAACTCGTGGCGCATGGCTTTGCACTGCTCGGTGAGTTCGGCACTTTCTAGGCCAAACCGACACCATTCCTCCACAATCCGCAGGCCTTCCCGGGCCCGATCGAGGTTGGCATCCAAAATTCGCAAAACGGCCGATCGGGTTGATCGGGATTGAGAAGCCAGTCCCCGTTGTTCCATTGGTTCACTCATGGTTTCGCCCTGCTCAACAAAACTTCCATCTACCGATATTCATCGGCCGTGCTAGCTTGGTTAGACTTTCGGCAGGCCCCTCGCCGGGCGATCGTCCCAGGATTGCAGTTCTGAAGAGTCTAGGGTATTTTCCTAGCTAAACCACGATCGCTCGATCGGGAATGCCCCTCGCTCCAGCCCAACCCACCACACACCGGACTGACTGCGTAAACCGTGAGCTGTCCCCCCAAAACAACTGTTCCCATCGGATGTTTTGATCGGACAGTCCCCCTTTGCGGCAGCAGTCTACTATCGAAACGCTGTATATCGGTCGTGAACAATGGAACCCGAACTGCAAAAATCTGACTATGCCGACGCTGGCTCCGTAAGTGCCGAAAAAGGCGGTTCGCTAGCCCCGGCCAGTAGCGAAGAAGCAAGCAACGCTGAGTTTCAGCAAATCCTTGACCAAGTTTCTGACTTTTTGGCCAAACTGCCGGAATACATCGGCAAGTTCTATGGCGAATACCGTCAGCCCGTAGTCACCGTCGCTCTGATTGTTTTCGCGCTGATTTCAGTGAAGATCCTGTTGGCCCTGTTGGGTGCAATCAACGAGATCCCGCTGCTGTCGCCCACGTTCGAGCTGATTGGGGCCACCTACACCGGTTGGTTCATTTATCGCTACCTGCTGCGGGCCGAAAACCGTCAGGAACTCTCCAGCAAGATTGCAACCCTGAAGGGTCAGGTGTTGGGTCAAAAGTAGTTTCCTGGTTGGCTATGGAGATTGGGCAATCTCAGGCCGCGCCAGTTCCTATCGCTCGATCGCCCCTTGCCACGGGTGAGGTGTTTGATCGCAAACCGGTGCGGTATCGATCGCAACCCCAATTTTCGACCAAGACCGATGAAAGGGACAGCCCTGTGTGGTGCTGTCCCTTTTGATATTTGGGAATCTACCTAGCTGGGGGCTAAACGATTCCACTCGATCGCCGCATCCCGCAGGGCTTGATCAACGCTTTTTTCGTCTAGCAACGCGCCTTGGATGTTTTCATACAAAATTTGCTGAAGATCCTTCAGGTTTTTAATTGGGGGCAGCAACACGCGGGCGCTGGTCAGTTGGTCGGCGGCAATTTTGCGGGCTTGGTCGATCGCGCTGGAGTTACCTTGGCGTGTGGCCTGGGCCAGGCTAGCCCGCAAGCTGGCCAGAGCGCCTTGGGTGGAGGGCAACACGTTGGCAGCCTGGGCAAAGCTGAGTTGGTGGCGATCGTCCGTTAAAAACAGGGCAAAATCGACGGCCGCTTCGGCTCGGGGGGATTTTTTGGGAATGGTGAGATTCATCACGGCCACACTGCGCACCCCGGAGGAACCGACCACTTGGGGAGCCGCCGCCGACAGGGCCGCGATCGAGGGGGCATTGGTGGCGATCGCATTCAAAAATTCAGGACTGGAACCAACCAGGGCCGATTCTCCCGCCTGATATAGCTCAATGCCGCGACGGTGGCCTTGGGTGAGGGCTTCCGGGGGTAACCAGCCCCGCCGAAACAGGTTAACCCAGTAGTTCACGGCGGCTCGCCCGGCGGCCGACTCAAAGGCGGCCCGCCCCCGATCGTCCACCAAGGTCACCCCCATTTGCACCAAAGCTTCCAGCACCTCAGCCGAATCATTGGGAGCAAAGGTGATGAAAAAGCCGTATTTGCCAGTTTTTTCGCGCACCCGTTGGGCCAACTCCGCCAAGTCTTCGTAGGTGGCGGGTGGCCGATCGATCCCGGCCCGTTCCAGGAGCGATCGGTTATAAATCGTCACCTTGGTGGTCAAATACCAAGGCACGCCAAAGGGTTCGCCCCCGATCGCGTTCGCTTGCCAGATATTGGGCAAGTAGCGCCTTTGAACGGCCGCAGGCACCCGATCGCCCAAGGTCAGCCAAGCCCCGCGTGCCGCCAGCCGAGAGGCAAAGCTGGGGTTCAAATTCACCACATCCGGAGCCTGGCGGGCCGCCACCGCCGTCAGAATTTTGCTTTCCATGGCGGCCCAGGGCACATCGAGCCAATTCACCCGCAGGCCCGATCGAGCCGATTCAAACTCCCCGATCGCCCGCTGAAAATAGTCCGTGAATTTGGGCTGGAGCTGCATCGTCCAAAATTGCAGCGCCGATGATGAATTCGATCGGCCACAGGCCGCCAGCCCGATCGCCGTGCCGCCAGCCAACTGCAAGAACGATCGACGGCTCCACCCTCCGTGCTGCCCTCTCCGCTGCATCTTGGCCATCCCCATGGTGCTCTCTCCGAATTTACACGGAATTTTGCGGCGATTTCCCGATCGCCGTCAATCGTGAAAACCTACGGCCAGCAAGATTTCTTTACCCTCGGGTATGGCGATCTTAAACGAAATTGGATACCATGCGTCGTAGTCCATGGTAGTGCTGAAACCATCAGCGTTTTCGGCTTTTTGAGCCATCCATTCCCTGCCTGCCAACCCATTTGGGGCCAAACAATCCCCCTGATTTTGGATCCCTGATGGTTGCCCATCGGCCCCTTGACTGCCATTTTCGGGTCTCCTAACCGTCCCCAACTATGAACGCTGCTGGAAACTTGTTTGCCCCCTTAACCAACGCGATCGGCAGTCTCTTAGGAGGCGGTAAAAAAGGCATCGGCATCGAAATTTCACCCGAACGAATTAACCTGGTTCAACTCCAAAAAAAGGGCCAGAAATTCAAGCTCAATATCCTCTCTTCCGTCGAAGTTCCTGAAGGCGTGATTGAAGAGGGAGCGATTGTGGATCCCCCCGCCGCCGCCGAACTCATTCAGGCGGTCATTCAAGATAGCCGCGTCAAGGTCAAGGAAGTGGCCACGGCGATTCCGGGGCGCGAAACCGTGATTCGTTTGATTCCCGTACCAGCGGAACTCAATGATGATGAACTGCGGCAATACATGAACCAGGAAGCGGGTCTTTATCTGCCTTTTCCTCGGGAAGAAGCGGATGTTGACTATCAAAAACTCGGCTACTTCACCGATGAAGATGGAATCGAAAAGGTGCAAGTGTTGCTGGTGGCCACACGTCGAGAAGTCACTGATGCTTATCTGGACACCTTTGAGCAGGCGGGGCTACGAATCAAGACCTTAGAAATCAGCAGCTTTGCCCTCATTCGCACCATCCGCGAACAGCTCCGGGGCTATGCTTCCAATCAGGCCGTGGTGCTGGTGGATATTCAGTTTGATAGCAGTGAAATTGCGATTGTGGTGGATGGCGTGCCGCAGTTTTCGCGGACAGTCCCGATCGGGACATTACAGATGCAAGAGGCTTTGAATCGGGCGATGAACACGCCCCCCAGCCGCAGCACGGACATGCTGATGGAGATGACCATTCCCATTTCGCAAATCGAGGCCGTGGGGGCCGCTTCGGGCACAACGGGCATGAGTCCCGGTTCGGTGGCGATCGTGAAAATGATGGGCGAGTTGGCCGATGAGTTGCGGCGATCGGTCGATTTCTATCTCAACCAAAGCGAAAATTTGGAAATTGCCCAGTTGATGTTGGCGGGGCCCGGCGCGGCGATCGGGGAAATTGATGAGTTTTTTACCCAACGGTTAAACGTGCCCGTGATGCGGGTTGACCCGATCGAGTCCTTGGGTTTGGAGGCCGACAGCGACATCACCGAAGCCCAACGCGCCAGCTTGGGAGTCGTGTTAGGGTTGGGGCTGCGGAATGCACTCGATGACCGGGAATAGGGGGCCCTAGCACGTAGCCACCGACGCGCAGCCATTGACTCGCAAGGGTTGTTGCTGTTACCCCTGTTGGTTAATGTCGGTTCAACCGCTCAACTTCTGAATTGACCCATCGACTCCCTGCCCGATCGCCCCTGATCGATCGTCCGCCCTTCTGCCCCGGGTGATGACCGAGCTGAATCCCGAGACTGCAAACCCCGAGCCACCCGACTGTTGCCCTCGCTATGTATAGTCTCAACATCAACTTCCTGAAGGATCGCCCCGAGTACCAAACCGCCGGGGCCGGCAAAACAGCGGGTGCGGCTGTCGCCCAGGCGAGTAAGTTGCCGCTGATTTTGGGTGTGATGGTGGGTTTGGCGGTTCCGGCGGCCATCGGTGGATTTTGGGGCTATCTCCAGTTCCAAAAAGCCGCCTTGGAACAGAGCCAAGCCGAACTCAATAAAGACTTGCAGGAATTGGAAGCGGAATTGGCCAAAGCGGCCCAGGCCGAAGCAGAGATGAAGGCGATCGATCAGCTCACCCAAGGCTTGGTGGGGGTGTTCAGTCGCGTGAAGTCTTGGTCTGCCCTGCTGGGTGATTTGCGCGATCGACTGCCGGTGGGCGTGCAGATGACGGCCATCCGCGAGGTCGAAGACAAGAACGCTGCCACCGCCGCCGCCAGCACCCCCAAACCCAGCCCTGGCGCAGCCGCCGCGCCCGCGGCCAACAAACCCATTCGTCCCCCGAAAACCCTGACGATCGAGGGTTATGCCAACTCCCTGGAAGGGGTGGGCGAGTTTTTGCTGCTGCTGCAAAAGTCGCCCTTTTTGGATGCGGCTAAAACCCAGTTAGTGGGCAGCCAGGCGATCGATAACCCCGCCCAGATCGTCCAGGCGAACCAAGAGGTGCAAGATGGCATTGCCTATGTGCTAGCCGCGCCCCCGCCCACTGCGGCGGCCGCCGGTGGCCAAGTTAGAATCGTTGCGCCGAAGGTCATTAAGTACACGATTCAGTCGGCTTACACGACCAAGCCCGCTGAAGAGTTGCTGCCGGTGCTCGATCGCAACGGAGCCTCCGGCCTTGTGGTGCGCATCGAAACCATTCGCCGCATTTTGGCTGAACAAGGCAAAACCCCCAACACCGGTCTCACCCCACCGGCCGGCGACAGCGAGCCTAAGGAGAATACCAACAATGGCGTTTAGCGCACAGCAAGCGGTCACGGAACCCAGCGATCCCGTTGTTTTTGGGATTACCTTCACACCCACCATCCTGGGTGGTGTTGTGGCCGCCGTCGGTGTCATTGGCGGCGTAGCGCTCCTGATTCAGGTGGTGATGCCCCAATACGAAGAATACAAAAAGCTTGAAGAGGATGTGGCCACCAAACGAGAACGCCTAGAGCAGGTGGCCGAAGAAAAGCGCAAGGTGCAGCAAACCCTCGACAATTTGCAGCGGGCCCGCGCCACCCAAGAGCAAGTGCTGGCTTTGTTTCCCGCTCCCACCACGGTTTCGGTGCTGCCGCTGGATCTCAACCGGATTGTTTCCGAACAGTTTGGCCAAATCACCAAGCTGGAACCTGTCCCGGTCAAAAGTCCATCGGAGGAGATGGTCACCGATGGCTCTTGGGGCGATGCGGTCAACAGCAAAATTCGGCAACTGGTGCTGAAGGTGGGGTTCGAGGCGGACTACGATCGCACCGGCAACATCCTGCGCAACCTTGAGCGCTATCAGTCAATGCTGGCGATCGATGATTTGACCTCCGAGCTAAAACTCTCCAAGCAGGCGGTGCGGTTTGATGACAAAACTGGGCAGTTTGTCGCCCAAGGTGCGCCCCAGGTTCGGATTCAAACCAATTTTTCGTTAAAGGTGCTCCTACCACTCTCGGCTCGGGAGTTGGCCCAACAGGCCGCCGCCGAAGCCAACAAAGCAGGCGAAAACGCAGATAAACCGGAGGGCGAAGCACCCAAGTAATCGCCAGAAAGTAATCGCGAGATTGGTGGCCGAGGGATCCGCAGCATCATGATGTTCTGACTCGATCGCCCTGGCGAACACCCATTTTCCTTTCCCTAACCCCAACAACCACGATCGACAAAACAGCAGTGAGGAGCGAACGGTGAACTACGAGCGGATTTTGGGCAATGCAGCGCTGATGGGTGGGTTGGCAACGGTGGCGATCGTGCAGCCCGCCTTGGCCGAAACCAACGTGCTGGATGTGCGGATCAGCGGCAGCGGCAGCGGCGTGGATGTGGAGTTGGTGACCGATTCGGTCGATCGACCCCAGGTGTTCCTGTTGCCTCCCCAAGGAACCAGCCTGATTGCCCATGTGGCCGGCGCGCGGTTGGTGGTTCCCGGCGGCAACGTGACCCGAGCCAACCCAGCCCCCGGGATTGCAGCAGTGGAAGTGACCCAACTGGATGGCAGCACCGTCCAGGTGACGGTACGTGGCACCACGGCTCGCCCCACCGGTCGCATTCGCCCCAGCAACAACAATGCCGTTCTGCTGAGCTATGCCGGCACGACCACCCCCAGCACCCCAAGCACCCCCAGCAATACTGGCAGTCCCGTAGCCCAAACACCGGCCAACACCGGCTCGCCGGTTGGCAACGGCGCACCCAACGTCCTGGTTCCCAACCCCACCATCACCATTGATGGTCAACCGGCCGTGCTCAGTCCGGCGGTGGCTCCCCCCACTATGCCCCGGGCGATCGCCCCACCCGTTGGCGACATTGCCATTTCCGATCTGCCGATCCAGCCCTACACCATTAACCTGGGCAGCAACCAAATCATTCCCCGTTTGGTGTTACGAGAAGCCCCCGTGCGCGAGGTGTTGTCGCTGCTAGCCCGGGCCAGCGGCGTGAACATTGCCTTCGCCGACAACGCGGCTGGCCCCACCCCCGGCAGCCCCACCGCTCCCGGCACGCCTCCCACCACCGGAGCCGATGCTCGGATTAGCCTCGACATTGAAAACGAATCGGCCCAGGACGTTTTTAACTACGTCTTGCGGATTAGCGGTCTTCAGGCCAGCCGCAATGGCCGCACCATTTTTGTGGGCCGCAGTTTGCCCAACGCGGCCCGGGATGTGGCCATGCGTTCCGTGCGCCTCAACCAAGTGCGGGCCAACGAAGCGGCTGGCTATTTGGTGATTTTGGGGGCCGAAAGTGCCACGGCGGCCACGGAGCGAACAACGGAGGTTGTGCGGATCGGGGCAGAGCAACAGCAGCAGGGCGGTGGTGATGCGCAAGTCCAAGCGGCTCCCTTGACCCAAACCCGCACTAGTGAGCGCACGGTCATTAACCCGCTTCGCTATGACCCGAAAGATTCGGTTCCGATTCTCCGCGGCCTGCAAATTGCGGTAGATCAGCGCACCAACACCATCACCTTGGTGGGGCAGCGGGATTTGGTTGCCCTGGCTTCTGAGCAGTTGTCGCGGATTGATAGCCGCCTGCGTCAGGTGGTGGTGAATGTGCGGGTGATTGACATCAACCTGCTGCAAAACGATCGACTGGGTACGAGTTTCTCCTTTGGGGTGGGCGGTACTCGCATCGTCAACACGGGCGGCATCGGGGTGATTAACTGGAGCGATCGGGGCGCGCCCTACTCCACCAGTCTGGCTCCCGAGTCCGTTGGGTTTGGGCCCGTTTCGGTTCCCCTGTCAATTTCAGGCGATGTGAATGGCCAAAATCCCAATGGTTTTAACATCGCCAACGACTTCCTCGCTCAGCTCCAAGCGTCTGTGGTTAACGGAAATGCCAAAATTCTGACCGATCCAACCTTGGTGGTGCAGGAAGGGCAAGTGGCCAACGTGGAACTCACTGAAGAAGTGGTGGGAACCGTGGAGGCGGAAACGGAAGTTTCCAATGGTGTGAGCAACACGACTTTCACCATTGAAAAGGAAAAGGCCGGCCTCGTTTTGGGCATTCAAGTCGATCGAATCGATGACAATGGTTTTGTGACCCTATCGGTTTCGCCCTCGCTGAAAGTCCCGGTTGATCGGTTTGGGGCCCTTGAAGATAATGCCTTTGCCACTTTGTTGTCTGAGCGGAAGCTATCATCCGGCACGATTCGGATTCGGGATGGCCAAACCCTAGTCCTGGCGGGCATTATTCAAGACACGGATCGTAGCGAAGTGCGCAAGATTCCGATTTTGGGTGACTTGCCGCTGTTGGGGTCTCTGTTCCGCCGCACCGATCGCCGCAACGAGCGCAAGGAGTTGGTGGTGTTGCTCACACCGCAATTGCTGGACGACTCGAACGCTTCAACCGCTGGCTACAGCTACACGCCCAGCCGAGAAGCCCAAGAGCTAATTCAACGCACCAACATGCGATAGAAAAACACTGGCGGTTGCTGTTTTCAAGGGTTGACGGCATCCATCGAGCAAATTAAGGGGCGATCGAGCGGGTTCGATCGCCCCTTTGAATTTCTGAGCAGATTATTCTTGATCAATATCAATTTCATCGCCCAATTCTTTCTCAGCCGATCGTCCCTGAGCGCATGATGCTTGGGCGCATGATTCTTGGGCGCATCATCTTTGAGCACCGTCCAAGATGGCTCCGATTTATGGGGATTTGGCAACCGATGGCAAGAATAAAGGTTCAGGCCTATGCTGAAATGGCCAAGGATCGGCTGAACTGAATTGCAAAGGATCGATCGACTATGAGTCGTGGATTTTATATCATCGCTAATGACAAAGTAACGGAACATGCGATCGCGCTGCTCGAAAGTATTCGGGCAACTGATTCCGAAACACCCGTTATGCTCATTCCCTATGATGATCACTACCAAAAGGTTGCCAAAATTCTGAGCAATCGCTTCGGTGTTTTATTATTTGAAGATCTAGAGTTTATTCAGCGTCTTTCTGTTCAGCTTCAAAGCATCTTTGGTCAGGAATTTTTCGCTCGTCCTAATCAGTTTCGTAAACAAGCTTGCTGGTTTGGCCCCTTTGATGAATTTCTCTACATTGACACAGACCTGATTGTTTTTGAGCCGATTATTCAATGCCTTGATGCCCTCTCTGAAGCAGACTTTGTTTGCTATGACTATCAACATGCTGGAGGTCTGAAGGACGTTTTCACATCCACCGTTCTCGAGCAAGGCATTTTTACAGAAGAAGATTTGCGGGGAACTTTTAACGGCGGTTTGTGGGGATCTCGCAAGGGATTAATTACCGAACAGGATTTGTACGACACCTTTGCTGAATGTGCCGCTCACCCAGAATATTTTGATTTTTCTAAGAAAACATCCGACCAACCGATCATTAACTACATGGTTTTGCGTCGGTTTCCTCGGCGTTGGAATTGGACACAGCGACCCGCAAAGGGGCCCGGAAGCTGGGCCGGTAGCAAACATTTTGTTTGGCAGGGCGATCGCTTGATTGATCCAAAGGTCAACAAACCCGTTCCCTATCTGCATTGGGCCGGCATTCGACTCCAGCCCGGTTGTCCCTACTGGGAACTGTGGGAGCAATATCGATATTTACACGAACCGAAACCGACCGTTTCCCCGTTGGCCCCGCCACCCCCGCGATCGATCTGGCAACGGGCCCTGACCAAGGCCAAACGCATCCTGAAGCCCCATCCCAAACGCTAGGGCCGATCACTCGGATTCGCAAACCCCCGGTTCTTACATCTCAAAATCCTGAGGGGCAAGGGGCTTAAGCCCCTTGTCTGGAGTGGCTGTTGGTTTGAGATCGTGATTGATCTGGATCGTGATTGCTCTGGGATGATCACCCGTTGGCGACCATCACCCGATCGCCCCCCCTTGAAACCCAGCCAACCTTAGTAAATCCGTTCGATCGCGTAATGTGCCAACCCCACCAAGGCCTCCCGCGCCGCCGACGGAGCCAACACCATCACATCCTCGATCGCCTGCTCCACGTGATGTTTCGCCAAAGCACGAGACCGCTCAATACCCTGGCTCGATCGCACCAATTCCAGGGCCGTTTCAATATCGCCCTCCTCTGAAAACTCCCGCTCGATCGGCCCCTCCAGTTGGGGGAACTCCTCCAGCGCATACAAAACCGGAGCCGTCAGATTGCCGCTGCGCAAATCTGACCCCGCCGGTTTCCCGAGCACTTCATCGGAACTGGTGAAATCGAGAATGTCATCCACCACCTGGAACGCCAAACCCACATGGCGACCGTAGCTATAGAGCCGCTCAGCCACCGATCGCTCCACATCGCTCAGAATCGCCGCCGCCTTGGAACTGTTGGCCACCAGCGATGCGGTTTTGTAGTAGCTCTTTTGTAGATAGGCTTCCAGGGTCAGGCTGGTGTCAAAGCGATTGAGGCCTTGGTCAATTTCGCCCTCCGCCAAATTCATAATCACTTCCGAAAGCAGCTTCACCACTTCCAGATTATCCAAATTCGCCAAGTACCAAGAGGACTGGGCAAAGAGGAAATCGCCCGCCAGCACCGCCACCCGGTTGTTGAAACGACTGTGTACCGTGGGCACACCCCGCCGCGTTCCGGCTTCATCCACCACATCGTCATGAACCAAGCTGGCCGTGTGGATCATTTCCGTAATTTCTGCCAACCGTCGATGTCGGGCCGTAATTTCCGCTGACCCCATCGTGGCCCGGGCCACCAACAACACAATCGCCGGTCGCAAACGCTTGCCGCCTGCACTGAACAAGTGCTCTGCCGCTGCATAGAGGATCGGATGCTTTGCGCCAACCAGCTTGCGCAGGTTCATCGTCATGGCATCAAGATCGGCTTCAACCGGAGAAAGCAGGGAAATCGTCGAGGTCATGGATTGGCCCGGTGCAGCATCAGGTTACGAAATTTTACGCATTCTGTGATTATTTTAAGCTAACCCCAGACCAATCCGTGTAGATGAGTGGGATCGGGATTTGTCAAGGTTACGGTGATTGATCGGGGATCGCTGTTGCACGAATGCCCATCAATACGGGCTTTTGGGGATTTCTAAAGATTTGTAAAAACCACCAAAAATTCACTGTCAACCCTGAGAAATCAGGTGTTATTCTATAGGTCAGGGGTTTCTAAAAACTTCATGGGAAAGCTGCCCGCTGCAAGCTTTGCCGAATTGAATAGGACTGGACTCCGAAATGTGAATTGCGTGAGCACTATCACACAAAGACGACCAGATCCAAGCCGCTATCAGGTCTGCTGACCCGAACCAATCCGGTAGCGATCGCGAATCAGCATCCTTAAGGGTGTTCCGGTTCCCGATGGGATGGTTCTATTCAGTGAGGCCCAGACCCAGATAGGGGTTAAGCACTAGGTTGGACTCCGATTCTCAATTGCCTTGAGTCAGGGTTCGGCCTTGGTGTGCGCCATGGTGAGTGCTGTCATTGTTTTGAAACGGCGACCGGGGGATGTCGATCGCGTTTTGAACCATATTTCAGTGCTGGCTTCAGCGCGACCATATTTTCAGCTCACAAAAACTATATTCATGTACAGTTACTGCTATGAACGCGCTGGGACTGTTGGTGGGATTGGCCCTCTACCAAGGATTGGTGATCGCAAATCGGTATTCATTACCGATTAATAACGTGGCGCATTTGGTGTTTCCGCAGCAAACGTCTTGGACTATTTTGGGGGCATCGGTAGTCTATTTGGCGGTGGTTTATTTGCTGCTGTCGATCGCACAGCAACGCTATAAAAACCGCTACCAAGAAGTCGCTGAACGAGTTACGGAATCCAGAGGCGATCGGGTGGAATCGTTGGGGTTATCGGATGGTCGCGACCTGGCCACCAGACGCTTTTAGCTCCAGGAGCAAAAGTTGAATAAAGGTCAAACCAAGAAGGCAAAGGACACAATATCCAACAGGTTCTCTCTAGCAGCATTTCTCTGATGAAATGATTGAGTTCAACCAAGATTGGATTCAACTCTTGGGTTCAAATATAAGGATCTCAAGTCCCTAGTCAATCCAAGTTGCTGTGAGGGGATGTCTCAACAATCAAAATGCTACCTTGTGGGTCTCATCGATCAATTTAACCGATAGAGACAAGGGGCTTAAGCCCCTTGCCCCCACGACTGCTAGTGCTTTACAAGCCATTACCGCTCAGACATCCTCTAAGCTTTTGCCACAACAGAAACGGGGTGCTGGTTAAGAGCCAGTACCCCGTTTTTATAGCGTTTTTGGCGGGGCTTTTGATGAGGCTTCTGATGAGGCTTTTGATGGGGCTTTCGTGGGTTAACAAAGTTGCCTATCACGATCGCCCATTAAGATCGCCCATTAAGATCGCTCATCAAGCGTTAACGTCCTAGACCGCCTCTCAGAATAAAAATTCTAGCTAGCCTATTGAGCGAGGCGTTCTTTGCAGGCAAAAATCCGCTCGATCGTTTCCTCAACGGCCTTATCCGGCGTGGATGCACCGGAAGTGATGCCCACGGTGATCGGCCCGGCGGGTAACCAGTTTTCGGCGCGTTCGATGTCGCCGTGGAGAGGTTTGTGCTCGATCGCCCGCTCATCCACAATTCGATCGGCACTGTCAATGTGATAGGAAGGAATATGGCGTTCGATGGCAATTTCCTGCAAATGGGTGGTGTTGGAAGAGTTAAACCCACCAATCACAATCATCAAATCCATCGGCGCATCCACCAACTCAAACATGGCATCTTGCCGTTCTTGGGTGGCATCACAAATGGTGTTGAAACTCATGAAGTGCTCGTTCAATTTGTCGGGGCCAAAACGTTGCATCATGGTGCGCTCAAATAGTTTCCCGATCGCCTCGGTTTCGCTCTTGAGCATGGTGGTTTGATTCGCCACACCCACCCGATCGAGATCCCGATCGGGATCGAACCCTTGAGAACAGGCCTTGGCAAACTTGGCGAGAAATTCTGTCTTGTCTCCGCCGTGCAGAATATAGTTGCTGACGTATTCCGCCTGCTCCATATTCAGCACAACCAAATATTTATTGGCAAAGGAACTTGTGGCGATCGTTTCCTCATGGTTGTATTTTCCATGAACGATTGAGGTGTAATCGCTTTTTTTGTGTTTTTCAACGCTATTCCACACCTTCGCCACCCAAGGACAAGTGGTGTCTACGATGATGCAACCGCGATCGTTCAACAGTTGCATTTCCTGCACACTGGCCCCAAACGCCGGCAGAATCACCACGTCTCCTCGTTCCACCACCGAGAAGTCTTTTTGGCCATGGTTCACTTCAATGAACAACACGCCCATCTGTCGCAAATGGTCATTCACCGATGGATTGTGAATGATTTCATTGGTGATCCAAATGCGCTCCGTGGGGAATTGTTTGCGGGCTTCATAGGCCATGGCCACCGCCCGTTCCACCCCCCAACAAAACCCGAATGCTTGGGCCAAGCGAATGGTCACATCGCCCCGGGTCAACACATTGCCATTGGCCCGCAGTTCTTGAATTAAACCGCTTTGGTAAGAGGTGGCCATGGTTTCAGCCACCGCTTCTCCGTGACCAAACCCGCGCCGAAAGTAATTATCGGAATGGTTCAGCGATCGCCGAAATGCTTTGGTATCCAGAGGGGCGGCGGTTTGGGCGGCGCTGTCTTGGGTCTCGGGGGCCAGGTCGGTGACGGGCGTTTCCATGCGATCGCTCTCGGGATTTAAATCGAGTTTTGTTTAAACGGCTCGGCCCCATTGTATCAGGGGCGATCGGGCAGTGATGGGCCGGATCCAGCGGCAGTGATGGACTTCCTGCGCAACCTATTCCCCATCTTTTTCCCACTCCAAATCCGTTGGCGGTTCGATCGCCCTCACATCTTCTCGATAGAAGTGCCGGATGCCTTGGCCCTGTTCCACTCGCACCGTCACCGCCCGATCGCCCACCTGTGCCACCTGGCCGCGCAGGCCGTTCCAAATTGGGTCTCCGTCGGGCCGCACCACTGCAATTTCCACCCAATCCCCGATCGACAAGGGTGAATGCTGCTGCTTGGCTGCCGCTTTCCAAAGAATCCAATCCCGCAGCAAATAGTTCACCTGCTTGGGAGCCTCGTCTTGGGGGCAGTGGCCGACCCCTTCCAAATTCACAAACCGCTCAACGGCTGGGTATTGCTCGAAGGCCAACCCACGCTCGATCGGCTCCCAAGGATCCGCCGCGCCCCACAGAATCATGGCCGGACAAGGCAGCTTCGGGAGCAAGTCCTCTGGCAACGGCCCTTGGGAATAGCGCGTGAAGGCCAAGAACACATCGGCCGCCCCCGGATCACGTGCCGGTTCCATCAGGATCTCCACCAGCTCATCCGTCACCGCGCTGGTGTCTCGGTAGGCTTGGCAAAGAATTTTGCGCACGGTGGCCGGCTGGGCAATTTGTTGGAAAAAAGTTCGGCCCAACCAAGGCCAACCCAAGATTTTTTGCAAATAGCCGGAGCCAACCCGCTTGAACCAGGGCAGCTCGGCCCGGCGGCGATCGTGCAACAGGCGCAAGGAACAGTTCAGCAACACCACCGCCCGCGCCAGCTCGGGGTGGTCAACGGCCGCCTGCATGGCCACCACGCAGCCGATCGAGTTGCCCACCAAAAACGCCGCTTCCCCAACCACCTCGCGGCAAAAGTCCGCCACCAACTGCCCCCAAGTCTCGAAGGTGTAGCGAATTTCCCAATCGGGCGTGGGCTTGGCTGACCCCCCAAAGCCAATTAGATCAAGGGCAAACACTCGGCAATGTTGCGCCAAAAAGGGAATATTTTTACGCCAATGCCGCCAGGAAGCGCCAAACCCATGGATTAAAACCACAGCGGGGCCAGCATCACCCGAATGCTGATAGCAAATGCGATGGCCTTGCCAAGTCCAAACATAAGGACAAGCATCGGTGGCGGAAAATTGGGTGAGTTCAGGGGCGATCGCAGTCACGGCAGGGGGAAAGGGATTGGAAAAGGGAGCCTAACGAGATTGTAAAGCTGATAATTATCAATTTCCTTGCGTCGATTCAGTCGATCCAAGGAAGCGCGTTACCCTGGAAGAAAGAGTTCGATCGATTGAGGCGGTTACCATGCAAAGCGGTTGGCGCGTGGGGTCGATCTTTAACATTCCGCTACTAGTCGATCCATCGTGGTTTTTAATTTTGGTTTGGTTTTCGGCCGCCAACAGTGTTGAGTGGGCGAACCGCTATCCCGATTGGGGCGCGGGGCTAACTTGGCTGTTGGGTTTGCTGACCGCTTTGTTGCTCTTTGGCTCCGTGCTGGTGCATGAGTTGGGTCACAGCTTGGCGGCCCGATCGCAAGGCATCGCCGTGAATTCGATCACCCTGTTCATGTTTGGCGGTGTGGCCGCGATCGACCGGGAATCCAAAACCCCCGGCGGCGCAATGCAAGTGGCGATCGCGGGGCCCCTCGTCAGCTTGAGCCTGTTTATTTTGCTGTCCGCGATCGGGCGGTTGGCTCCCACCAGCCCGCTCACCATCCTTTGCTTGAATTTGGCACGGATTAATTTAGTGCTGGCGGTGTTTAACCTGATTCCCGGTTTGCCCCTCGATGGCGGCCAAGTGCTGAAAGCACTGGTTTGGAAAGCCACCGGCAGCCGGTTTACGGGCGTGCGTTGGGCCGCCAAAGCTGGCCAGGCGATCGGCTGGTTGGGCATCAGCTTGGCGGCCTGCCTGATCCTGTTTGTGCCCGGTGGTCTCCAGGGGTGGTGGATTGGGTTAATTGGCTGGTTCTGTTTGCGAAATGCCGCCAGTTACGAACGCCTGACCACCGTGCAAGAAGCCCTGGTGAATGAACGGGTGGCCAATGCCCAGTCCCGGGAATTCCGGATCGTGGATGGCCACCTGAGCCTGCGGGATTTTGTGGATAACTATCTGCTGACGGCCGATCGCCCGGAGTACTTTGTGGCCATGGATGGCCGAGATCGGGGCCGGATTGATCCCGAAAGCCTCAAAGCCATTGACCATGAGCGCTGGCCCTGGATTCGGGTGGTGGATGCTATCGAACCCATTGACCGCCTCGCCTCGATCGCGGATAGCGCCACCCTGGCCGAAGCGGCCCTGCTGATGGAAGAACGGCAGGTGAAGCGGTTGGTGGTTTTGAGTCCGATCGGTTCCGTGGTGGGCACGCTCGATCGCGCTGACCTCACCCGCCAAATCATGCAGCGGCTCAAAATCGTGATCAATGAAACGGAACTGAAGCGGTGCAAAGCCGAACATTGCTACCCATCGGGCTTTAACCTCGGGGCGATCGCCCGCACCCTGGCTGAAGAGATGGCCTAGGGGCCTGCTGACCCGGTTGCCACCGCTCTCAGTTGCCGCTGTCCTGGGTGGCGACCGCTTGACCAGTCGTAAATCCCAGGCAATCTTGTTAACTTGCTCGTCTTGATTTGCTTACTTATGAACTGGACTCCCGAAGCCGAAGCCAAGCTCAAAGAAATTCCATTCTTTGTACGGCCCGCCGCTCGCAAAAAGATCGAGAAATTCGCCCAAGAAGCCGGTGAAACCACCATCACCGTTGAAGTTTACGAAGCCGCCAAGAAAAAATTTGGCTAGGGATTGCTTAAGGCTGTTCTTCTGTGGCGGCTCGGGGCGATCGACTCGATCGGCTACTGATCTACTGATCTACTAATCTATTGGTGGCGTGGGGCGATCGACTCGATCGACTACTCATCCCCTGTTTGCGTTTGCTGTTCCAGCACCGTTTTCAGCACCAACGTCACCAACGCCAAGCAAGCCAACAGCAACGCCGCCGTATAGGACGCTTGGGTTTGATATTGCTTGTAGGCTTCCTCCACATACAGCGGCAAGGTCTGCGTTTTGCCCGCAATGCTGCCGGAAACCACCGCCACCGCTCCAAACTCGCCCATGGTGCGAGCATTGGTCAAAATCACCCCATACATCACACTCCAGCGAATGGATGGCAGCGTCACTCGCCAAAAGATTTGCCACTCATTCGCGCCCAAGGTGCGGGCGGCTTCCTCTTGGTCTTTGCCCAAGTCCTCAAGCACCGGCAACACTTCCCGCACCACAAAGGGCATCGTTACAAAGGCCGAAGCCAACACGATTCCCGGAACCGCAAAGATGATCTTGACATCCCAATCTTGGAGCAAGGGGCCAAACCAACCTTCCCGCCCATAGAGCAGCACCAACATCAACCCCGCCACCACCGACGGCACGGAAAACGGCAGGTCAATCACGCTTAACAGAAAAGCGCGACCGGGAAAATTGCGCCGCGTCAAAGCCCAAGCCGCGCAAAGCCCAAAAACCGTGTTCAAAGGAACCACAATCACCGCAATCAGCAGCGTCAGCAGAACGGCTTTTTGAAAGTCGCTCTCTTGAAGCGCAGCCCAAAACCCCGGAAAACCGCCCGCAAGCGCTTGGTAAATCACATTCAGCAGGGGAATGACCAGCACCAGCAATAAATAGGCAGCAACTCCCAAGATGAGAGTTAGTTTCACCCAATCAACTTTGAAGTTTTTTTGGGGCAAGGACTGGGGAGCGTTGGGGGGATTCAGAGGGGTCGAAGCCATGGTGACCGACGGGGAAAAGTTCGCAAAGGTGGATTGACGAAGGGGTGGCGTGCGGCTGGTGGCGGCCGGCGCGACGCACTTTTAACGATTAACTTTTAACGATTAATCGTGAAAGGACTGCAAACAGTGGTTGCGGCGGTCGCTTCCATTGGGAAAAAACTAGTCGTAGCGGCGACCCCAAGCTTGCAGCAGGTTAATGATCAACAGCATGACCAGGGAAATCAGCAGCATGGTGGTGCCAATGACGGTGGCTCCTTCGATGTCGTACTGTTCCAGCTTTTGGAAAATCAAGACGGAAGCGACCAAATCTTGAAAAGGCATGTTGCTGGCAATCAGCACCACTGAGCCGAATTCCCCTACCGATCGAGCAAATCCCAGGGCCACCCCCGTGATGGTGGCGGGCAGCAGGGGCGGCAACAGCACTCGGGTGAAGGTTTGCCAAGGGGAAGCCCCCAAGCTCCAGGCCGCTTCTTCCAGTTCCGATTCAATTTCCCGAATCACGGGCTGCAAAGTGCGCACCACAAAGGGCAGGGAGATGAAGAGCATAGCTACCCAAACTCCCGTGATGGTGAAGGAAACGCGGACTTTCAGGGGAGCCAGCAGGGAGCCAATCCAACCCGTTTCGCTGTAAACCGTGGCCAGGGTCAGGCCGGCTACGGCGGTGGGCAGGGCGAAGGGCAGGTCGATCGCCGCATCCAGCAGCCGCTTACCGGGAAATTGGTAGCGCTCCAGCACCCAAGCAACGATGAACCCCGCCAGACCATTGACCGCAGCGGCCAAAAAAGCCGTTAAAAAGGTGGCCTGATAGGTGGCCAGGGCGATCGGGGCGGTGGCCGTTTCCCAAAAGCTCTCGATCGGGAGGGTGCTGGCTTTGCTGAACATGGCCGCAAAGGGCAACAGCAACAGCAGCAACATGTAGCCGATCGTGACCTGCCAGGGAATGGAGAGGTTCTGGGGCCAGGCCCAGCTGCGACGCGGACGGCGGGAAGTTGCGTTGGCGGTCATAGGGATTTTGCAACGAAGTCGTTTTCAGGATAAGCCAAAGGGTTCCCGAAAGTACACATTTCCAATCGATTTAGGGGAGATTCTTCAGAAACTCGGGGTCTAGCGTCACAGAAACTCGGGGTCTAGCGTCATGGGTGTGATGTCCGGGTGATACACGGGCAATGTGTGGGTGATCTCCGGGCAAGTCGCCATGGAATGCGTTGGATGGGCGATCGCTCCCTGAGCAGAAGAATGGCCCTTAGAACTCTCGTCGCGAAAAGGCGAAAATTGCCCCACACAACAGCAGCACAGCGTATAAAACCCCATACACCGCATCACCGATCAACAGATGCCCCTCGGGAATTAGGCCATACACGGCGAGGTTTTTGAGGTTAAACCGCTCCAAATCCGGCAGGATCAGATAGAGAATTTCCGTCAGCCGCTGCATAAAGGGATCTTGAAGCTGAATCCCGATCGTCAGCAGGTTGCGGCTGATGTGGCCCATCAGGTAAATCGCCAGGGTCAGCACAACCGCCAGCAGGGGGCTGGTGAAGGATCCCAGCAACAGGGTCACCGCCGCAATCAGCACCAGCTCCAGCCAAGCAAACAGAGCCGTCAACACCATGGCACTGAGTTCAAAGCTGGCCCGTCCCCACAACCACAGGCCCACCGTTTGCACCAGCGTGGCCCCCGTGACCCAGGCCGCCAACAGCATCGACAAACCCAAGTGCTTGCCCAGCATGAATTCTGTGCGGCTGAGGGGTTTGGCGATCGCGAGCAAAATGGTGCGGCGTTCGATTTCGCGATCGATCAGCCTTGTGCCCACCAAAATTGTCACCAACAGCCCCAGCAGACTGGTGGCGGCCAAGCAGCCATCGAGCACAATTTTGCCAGCGGAATCACCGGCGGAAATTAAGGGTACTAGGGCGATCGCCAGCACCAAGGCTACGGCATAGACCAAAAGTAAATAGCCGATTTTGGCGCGCCAAGCCTCCAGAAAAGCATTGTGGGCGATCGCCCAAATTCGCTGGCCACTGAACCCAGCCAAGAATGCTCGCCAACCTGTTAATTGACCCATGTTCCTGACGAATTCTGAACGCAACGTGAATACAAGAGAGAAAGGGCAAAGTCGCTGAATTCAACGTTGATTGATCGGGTGTCGATTCCTTCAAGATCAATCAATACTAATCAATCCTAAATTAATTACAGCCTTTACCTAGAACGATTGGCACACCATATCGCGGGTGTCATGGAGCAATTATCAGGTGGGCACTGCCCACCCTACGGGCTAACGCTGGATCTGATGTTAATTAGTTCAAGGATGATTGATCCAAAACTAATTAACTCAAAGCCAATGAAGCCGAAGCTACGACCACTCTGTTGATCCTAATGATCCTAATGAGATCGATCAACCCTATTGAAACAGATCGACTGGCCAGACAAACATGCTAGCCGCATAGGCTCGGACATCGTTATTATTCAGAGCCGGATGTTGATCGATCCAGGATTGGATCATGAAAGCAAACCGAATCCAAAAGGCCAGCAAGAAATGGCCCAGCAACCACATCGCCAAAGGAATGCGCTCTTTGATCGGCACTTTGTAGCGAGAATCCGTGGGCTTGCTGAGAAAGTCTTGGACAATTTTGATGGTAATTGAACTGAGCGGAAAGGTTAAGCAAGCTAGGTACAGGGCATCGGTGCGATCGCTGCTGGGATCCGCCAAAAACCGATAGAGCAGCAGGGAGCACAGAGCACCGGCCATCCAGGGGCCAAGGGAAACACCCCGAATTTGAATTGGCTTTTGCTCGATCGACCAAACCACCCCAGACAGGGCCAACATCAGGGCACTGAAGCCCGCAAAGGTGCGCTGTAATTCCAGGTTATTCGCCCCCAACCGTGCCATAACAGACAAGATTAAAAAGCCAATGCTGACCCAGAGCAAAGTCTGCCAGGAAAAGGCTTTTCTGGGTTGTACAATTTTCCAAAAATCACCGCTAATTTCTTTGAGCATTGTCTGTCAATTTCCTATAACTTACAGTGGTCTTACGGTTGTCTTTGAACTCAATGAGTCACCCTAAGCCTGACGAAGGGCAAAGAGAATGCTTTGAATGGCAATCACCAAAGCGCCAATGCCGGTGCTGGCAATATGTCCCCAAAAAATCGTTTTTTTGGCCAATTCACTTTGAATGGACTGATAGCGCTGAAAGAAGCTCTGAAGCTGCTTGCGCATGGTGATGGTGAGGGTGGGGGTTGTTTCGGTTTCCGGCTCTTCCGGAAGGCCCAAATCAGCACCGGGGGCAGGATATTTCAAGATTAAGTCTAGGAATTGGACGGCGATCGACTTCAGTTCAAAGATCAGGAAAAAGACGATCGGGACAACAATTAATAACCAGTTATTTAGCTCGCTCGACCAAACGCCTTGCAAGATCAGCGACTGCAAATCGTTTTGAATTGAGGGCGGGAACAGCTCATAGGCCGTGAAGAAACAGGCCCACCCCACGCACAGCACCAGCAGTTCCATGGCGGCGGCATATTCCACGCTGCGGCGCTGGTTCATGCCCGCCAGTCGGTTGAAGATCACCGCTTCACTGGCGATCGCGATGAACAGAAACAAAATCTGAAAAATAACGGTGGGCAAAGGCAAGATCAGAGGCATAGGGGCGATCGGGGGGGTGTCAGGGTTTGCAGGATGGGATTTGGGGCCGGTTAATGCTGATTTTACCGGGCTGGCTTCTCAGCGATCGGGGGGGTTCGGTCGCGATCGAGCTGATCGGGGCGATCGGGTCTGGGCGCTTCGGTCTAAGATCCTGAGGGCGCGGCATTGGGATTATGACCCTGCATTGGCCCTGCATTTTGCATCGCTGGCGCTGCGGGAAAAGCGGCGGCCGGAGCCTGGGGCGATGCCTTGTTCCCTGTCCCGTTGACGACCCGAGCGGCACTAGACACAGGCCCCTGAGCAATGGCTCAGATTCCGGTTTTTCAGTAACCTTCAGCAACGTTTGTAGCATCGGCATGAGAACCGCACCACGAAACGGCATTGGTATTCGCACAGCCCAGACCCGCGACGATCGGGAATTGGGGCAAATCCACGTCTACGATGGCGCGGGTAAGGGCAAATCGCAAGCGGCCTTGGGCGTTGTGTTGCGATCGATTGGCTTGGGCATCCACAGCGACTGGCAAACCCGAGTTTTACTGTTGCGGTTTTTGAAGGGGCCCGATCGCCCCTACGACGAAGACGCGGCGATCGCAGCCTTGCAGCGCGGCTTTCCCCACCTGATTGACCAGGTACGCACAGGGCGATCGGAATATTTCGGGCCCGAAGGCGTGACCAAGTTCGATCGCCTGGAAGCCCAGCGGGGTTGGGATGTGGCCAAGGGGGCGATCGCCTCGGGGCTATATTCCGTCGTCGTGTTGGATGAAATTAACCCTGTGTTGGACTTGGGGTTGCTGGATCTCGATGAAGTGATCAGCACCCTGAAAAACAAGCCATCGGAGTTGGAAATTATTGCCACAGGCCGCAGCGCCCCCACGGCCCTGCTGGATATTGCCGATTTGCACTCGGAAATGCGCCCTCGGGAATTGGATCCCAACCTGAACTTGGAAGGCATTGAAGGCATTGAAATTTACACGGGCGCGGGCAAGGGCAAATCCACTAGCGCCCTCGGCAAAGCGCTCCAGGCGATCGGGCGGGGCATTGGCCGGGACAGTTCCCACCGGGTGCTGATTGCCCAATGGCTGAAAGGTGGCAGCGGCTACACCGAAGATGCCGCGATCGCCGCCTTGCAACAGAGCTATCCCAGCCTGGTGGATCATCTGCGGTTTGGGCGCGACGCGATCGTCTGGCGCGGCCAACAACAGGAACTGGACTACATCGAAGCGGAGCGCGGTTGGGAGCTGGCCCGCGCGGCGATCGCCTCGGGGTTATATAAAACGATCGTTCTGGATGAGCTAAACCCCACCGTTGATTTGGAATTGCTGGATGGGGAGGCGATCGCCCGCGACCTATTACGCAAACCCAAAGATACCGAAATCATCATCACCGGCCGTTGTTTGAATCCACCGGCTTATTTCAACCTAGCCAGCGTTTATTCGGAGATGATTTGCCACAAGCACTATGCGGAAAAAGGCATGGATCTGAAGCGCGGCGTGGATTTTTAGGACTGAATTTCAGGTTTGGATTATTCACAGGAATCCTAGCGTTGTTTCAGCACCAACAGGGTCATATCATCCTCAGGCTGCTGGTGATTGAGATGACTTCGTAAATCCGCAACAATCGCCTCGATAATTTCCGCTGCTGGGCGATCGCGCTGTTGACAAGCCACCCAACAAAGCCGCTCTAATCCATAGGCTGTCTGCCGATCGCCCTGGGCTTCCGTGATGCCATCCGTGTAAAGCACCACCACATCACCCGCTTGTAGTTCCAGGGTAGCTTTCTGCACCCAATGGGCAATATCTGGCTCAATCCCGATCGGGAAACCCAAATCCATCGTGTCAAATCGTTCGATCGCGCCGCTCGATCGAACCACAATCACCTCCTCATGCTGCCCCGTTAAACACAGCCGCCCCCCTTGATAATCCAACAGCGCCAGGGTGGCATGTTTGTGCAAGTTCATGCGCTGTAGGTTTTCATAAATTGCACGATTAATCGTGTTTAAAAAGCGGGCCGAATTATGCTCACAGGCCGCCAACAGGGTGCGAGCCGCCATCTGAATCATCAGCATTAAGAGGCCACTTTCTAGGCCATGGCCCGTCACATCACCGATGCCAATTTTGATGTGATCGCCCTGACAAATCACATCGTAATAATCACCGCTCACTTCCGCCGCGGCCGCCGTGAAGCTGGCAATTTCTAACGATTCGATCGCCGCCAGTTCACTCTTGGGCGGCAGCAACATTTTGTGTAAGCGATGGGCAATTTCTAACTCCGCTTGGGTTTTGGTTAAGGCTAATTGGCTGTTGCTCAAGGCCGCTTCCACCTGCTGGCGGTTGTCCATTTCCTGGCGCAAATCCTGCAAGGCCGTTTGCAACTCCGCCGTGGCTTGGTCAACGGCCCGTTGCAGGCGGGTCGGTTCGCCCATCAGCTTCCAAACCACTGCCCCCACCCCGATCGACAGCGCACCGCCCAGCAGCCAAATCACCCCCGCGATCGGGGATCGATCGCGCCAGCCCGATCGGGGAATCGCCGCCAACTGCCAAGTGCCATTGGGAATCGCCACCCCCACCAACACCGGATCCTGTTGAAAAACCTGAGCCTGGCCCCAAAACACATCGCCCCGCTCTCCCAGGCCGTCCTTGCCCCGAATGGTAAGCGCTAATTGCTGGCTCACCTTTGGCAAATCCGCCGCTTCATAGATCGCCATTTCATCCACCACTACACTGGCCAGGCCCCAGTAGGTCGGTGACGCGTTCAAGCCCGGTTGATCCACCACAAAAGCCGGGGTGCGGTTAATGAAAGCGACTCCCCCTTGCACCAACTTCACGGGGCCGGCAATGGTGGAGCGCTTTTGTTGAATGGCGCGTTCCACGGCGGCCCGTTGCTCCGGTTTGGCCACCAAGTTCAATCCCAGGGCCAGCTCATTCCCCTGCAAGGGGTAGATATGGCTAATGACGGAGTTTTTAGCCAAGTTGACACTGCGGATGCCGTTGTTTTTTTCCAGCAGCACCGTACCCATGCGGGCAAATTCCGCCTGAGTCACTTGGGGATTGGCCGCCACATAGGCCGCCAGAGACTCGGCCAGCAGCAGTTGGGAGTTGATATAGCCTTCGAGTTTGGCGCGAACCGTGCTGAGTTTGCTGAGTACCGTGGCCCGTTCCTGGCTGCGAAATTGGCGGTTTTCGGAACCGACCAACACACTGGTTGCCACAAGCACAATCAGGGCCGCCGCGGCCGCGGCCCCGATCGACTGGGCCTGGCCAAATCGCAATGGGGGCGATCGGCGCAGGGAAGTGGGCATAGACGAGATCTCCAGAGAATGCTGTTGCAATCGCCGTTGGTCTCTGAGTTTAACGGGTGTAGTCCGGCGGCCGATCTCCGGCTGTGGCGGCTTCGGACGGTTCGATCGGAACGGTCACCGGATCCAATTCTGGCTCGCCATCCAGGGGCCCTTCCAGCACCGGGGAGATCGCCCGGGGTCGGCGGTTCAGCAAGGCCGCCGGCCAAGTCACCCACTCATGCATCAACACATAAAGGCAGGGGATCAAGAACAGGGTCAGCAACGTAGCCAGAGACAACCCCGAAAACACCACAATCCCCAAGGGTTGCAGAAATTCTCCGCCAGCCCCCATGCCCAGGGCCATGGGCAACATCCCCAAAACCGTGGTGATCGTGGTCATCAGGATCGGGCGGAGCCGCTGGGGTGCGGCCTGGACGATCGCGGCTTTGCGGGTGAGTTGGTATTGTTCGCGCAGTTGGTTCGCCAGCTCCACCATGATGATGGCGTTGTTCACCACGATCCCCACCAACAGCACCGCGCCCACCACCACCGTGGCCCCGATCGCCGTTTGGGTCCAATAGAGACCGAGAATCCCGCCGGCCACCGCCAGGGGAATCGCAAACATGATCACCAGCGGGTCAATTAGGGAGTTGTATTGCACCGCCATCACCACAAACACCAGGAAGGCCGCCAAACCACCCAACAGGGGCAAGGCTCCTTGGATTTGGCGATTGCTTTCGGCGGCGGGGCTGGGCAACCGGGTCACCCCCGCAGGCAACTCCAGCTTGCTGAGGATTTGATCCACTTCCGCCAGGGCATCGCTGAGGCTGGCTCCGGGATTCAGGTTCCCGGCCACCAAAAACACCGATCGCTGGTTAATCCGCTGAATTTCGCTGGGGGCTTGGGCGCTGTCGAGGCTGGCCACTTCGCCCAGACGCACGAGCCGATCGGCCCCAGCAAACAGGGGCAGGTCTAGCAGTTGGGAGGGGTTGCTGATGGCAGCGCGATCGAGCCGCACGCGCACATCAACCAACCGGTTCCCCCGCTGCAATTGGGTGGGCACGGAACCTTGGATCGCTGTTTCGATCGCCCGGCCAATGTCCGTGATGTCCAGATCCAGATCGGCCAAGCGGGTGGGATCCGGGCGAATTTGCACCTCCGGCTGCGGGCGATCGCCATCGGGACGAAAGGCCGCCAGCGTGGCTTGCTCATCAAGGGCTGTCAACACCTGCCGCCCGGCCCGTGCCAGGGCTGCCGGATCATTGCCCTGCAAAATCACATCCAACTCAGCCCCCCGCACGGGCGAGTTATTCAAAATCAAGCCCCGCACTTCCCCGGGCCGCAACCGCAGGCGAATATCCACCAAATTCAGCTTTTGCAGTTGCCGATTCACCCGCTCCACATAGGCTTCCACATCAGCCCCCGGTTTCAGGGTGATGGTGCTGGTGCTGCGCAGGGGATTTTCGTTGGTGTTGCTGCCAAAGAGGGATCCCCCGATCGTGGTGAAGGCGTATTCCGTTTCCGGCTGTTGGCGCAGGATTTGGTCAACCCGTTCCATCACCTGGCGATTGGTTTCCAGGGTGGTGCTGGGTGGAAAGATCGCCACCAATTGCGCCTGGCCCGTGGCAATGCGCGGCAGGATTTCTTGGGGAATGTAACCAATCACGGACAGGCTGCTGACCGTGAGGGCCGTGGCAATGACCAACACCACCAACAGCCGCACCCGCATTAGCCCGCCCAGTAGCCGGCCATAGTTGACCATCACCCCATCCATCCAGCGATCGAACGCCCGCAGGGGCCACCAACGACCCACCCCGCTCGACCAACGCACCGCCAGCAACCGCGCCGCCATGGCTGGCACCACCGTGGCCGCCACCAAAATTGAGGCCGCCACCGCAAAGCTAATGGTCAAAATCAGTTCATTAAACAGCAGGGCAATGAACCCGCCAATGAACAAAAAGGGCAACACGGCCACCAGGTTGGTGCTTGTGGAAGCCAACAGAGCCGACTCCACCGCTTGGCTGCTGGCGATCGCCCGATCGACCACTTCCGCTGGCTCCACCTCTCGGCCATTGGCGCGGGTTCCTTCCACGATCGCTTCCATCATCACGATCGAGTTATCCACCACAATCCCCACACCGAGGGCCAAACCACCCAAGCTGAAAACGTTGATCGTCAGGCCCCAAAACCGCATCAAAATCACCGCCGCCAAGGTGGCCAGCGGAATCGAAATCGACACAATCAGGGTTTGGCGCAGGGATCCCAAAAAGACAAAGACCGCAAAGGCCGCCAACCCTGTCCCCATTAAGCCTGAGGAAATCACGTTGGAGACAGCGTTTTGAATAAACACCGACTCATCTAGGGTAGGCAACAGGGTCACATCTGCCGGAATCGTGCCATTGGCCGCCAGTTCCTGAAGCCGCTGTTTGACGGCGGCCACCACGGCGATCGAGTTGGCATCGGGCTGCTTTTGCACACTCAGCTTCACCGACGGCTGACCATTCAAGCGCACTTCCACCCGCTGCTCCGCCGTGCCATCCACCACCGTGGCAAAGTCGCTGAGGGTTACGGTTTGGGTGGGGGCGCTGCCGTTGCCATTCCGCACCACAAAGGGCAATTGGGCTAACTCAGCCGCACTGCGAAACCGGCCCGTGGCCCGGGTCAGGGGTTCCCCATCGGGGGCATAGATTCGGCCACCGGAAATGTCTTGGTTGCGATCGCTCAAGCCATCCAACACCGTTTGCAGATCCAGCCCGATCGCCTGGAGCCGTTGCAGATCCAGCGTGACCCGCACCTCTTCTTCCACCCCGCCGGACACATCCACCGAGGCCACCCCATCCACCACATTCAGCTCGCGCGAGAGTTCCTCATCGGCAAACACCCGCAACTGAGCAGGGGATTGGGCAGGGGAGGTCACCGCCAACTCATAAACCGGTAACTGGGAAGGGTCAAATTTAAACAGCCGCGCATTTTCCACCGCGTCCGGCAGTCGGCCCCGGGCCCGGTTAAAGGCCGCCGTTGCATCATTCAGGGCCTGATCTAAGTTGCCGCCCGGCTGGAAATATAAATCTAGACTGATGCTGCCCTCTCGCGTTTGGGAATACACCTGCACCACGCCTTCGGTGGCTGAAAGGGCCTCCTCCAGCGGACGGGTGATTTCATCGATCGCCACTTCCGGCGACACGCCCGGTGCATCGGCCCGTAAACCAATCCGGGGATAGGTAATGGAGGGCAGCAAGTCCACTTGCATGGTGCTGACGAAGAAGCCCCCGAGGACGATCGCCGCCACTGCCAACATCAGGGTGGCAATGTGACGACGAATCGACAGGGCGCTGAGACTAAAGCCCGTGGGCCGCGAATCAAACATTTGCCTTACCTCGCGGGTTCAGAAATTGCACTCAGTCGCACCCGATCGCCTGCGGCCAGGGGGCCGCTACTGCGCAGGACATAACGATCGCCCGGTTGCAGACCCGAGAGCACCTGCACCTGGCCATCAAACCGGGATCCCAACTGCACCACCCTTGGTGCAACGGTTACGGCTTCTCCTTCCCCTTGCACCACAAATACCGTGCCTTGGGTGGGAGCCGGCGCGTTGGCGGCGGATTGCCCAGCTCCGGCAGAACGCCCCCCTCGTCCCCCCGGCCCACCGGGAGCGCGATCGGCCAGATCGGCCACCGCCAAGGCCCGCTCGGGAATGGTGACTCGGGCGGTGGCCGCCTGGGCAAAGCTCACCCGGGCCAACAGCCCACTCCCCAAGCGCCCATCGGGGTTAGGAATGGTGATTTCTACGGGCACTTGCCGAGCCACCGCGTCGCCCAAGGGAGAGATGGCCGTGACCCGCCCGGTAAATTCTTGACCCGGCAAGGCATCCAGCCGCACTCGGGCCCCTTGCCCCAGCCGCACACCCGCCAGGGCCCGATCGGACAGGCGCACCAGAATCTTGAGCTGGCTAAAGTCACCAATGCGGATAATTTCACTGCCCGGTTGGGCCAGGCTGCCGGGTTCCAGCAGCTTGGCCAGCACAAGACCACTGAGGGGCGATCGCACCAGGGCAAAATCCTGACGTTGGCGAGCCTGATCGGCGATCGCCTGTTGGGCAGCCACCCTGCGCCGGGCTACGGCCACGGTTTGCTGGCGGGTTTTCACCTGTTGGCGGGCGGCCTGGAGGGCTTTGGCGGCAGTTCCCACGGCCGTGCGGGCATTTTCCACGCTTTGCTCCGCGATCGCCCCTTCCCGAAACAATCGCTCTAAGCGATCGAGATCAGACTTAGCCTGTTGCAGTTGCAGTTCTGCTTCGCCCACTCGGGCCTGGGCTTCGCCAATTTGGGCTTGGCTGCTGGCCACTTCCAGCTCCCGGGCAGAAACCTCCGCTTGGGCTTCCACGGCCTCGGAGGTCAACAACCGTGCATCCACCCGCGCCAACAATTGTCCTTGGCGCACCGGTTGCCCCACGTCCGATCGCATGTCTAGCACGTAGCCTTCCACCCGCGATCGCACGGCCACTTCTCGAAAGGGCTGAGTCGTCCCGCTATAGTCCTGGGTGGTTTGCTGAGTGGCGGTTTTGGCCAAGGCCACATCCACCGAAGGCGGCCCCGCTCGATCGGCGGCTCCCGGCGGGGCCGGTTGGGCATCGCTGGGGGGAATGGCGTTTTGGCAACCGCTGGCCAACAGGGCCAAGCCACAGAGGCCACTGAGCCACCGCCGCCGGGTGGACTGTGGGCCAAATTGTCGTTGCCCCCGCGTCACGGGCATGAAACCGAGCCTGACGCGGGAATTCGTTTCAGGCTCGGTTTCAAACCCAAGCTTTGCAAAAAGGCCAGGGCGGTGATTACAGCGACCCGATCGAGACCGCCTTTGGGGCGATCGATCCAAGCCGATCGGCAACCCAAAGGACACCGTTGGAGGAACTGAAAGGTTATTCATGGGTCGATCAGTTGATGGGAGCAGTTAAAGCTGTGGAGCAGTTCTGCCGGAGCCGATCGCCCCGAAAGACTCGATGGCTCGTGCCATTGGCTAGTCGGACTGGCGCGATCGACGGGAGGATTAATTTCGTAATGGTTCTTTACAGAAGCAGTGCTACCTTAGCGCACCTGATCCCAATCCCGCCGAAAAAAAATTTGGTCGCTTGGGTTGACGAATCCAAACTTTTAGGCGATTATTAACTTCGCTGAACGGGGCTATAGCTCAGTTGGTAGAGCACTTCAATGGCATTGAAGGGGTCAGCGGTTCGAATCCGCTTAGCTCCATCCCGTTCCCCCAGGAACAGCAAACTAACAATAAACTTAAAAATAAACCCAAACGGTTGAAGGGATCCCTGAAAATTTAGGAGAGATCTGAAACCCCAACCCTGGATATTCAAAGCCAAATACTCAAGGCTAAATATTCAACGCTAGATATTCAAGGCTAGATATTCCAGCTCGAATATTCAAACCTGAGCATTCAGACTCAATATCCTGATCAGCAGCTACTTCCCATGGCGATCGAGATTGAGCGGAAATTTTTGGTGCGATCGAACCGTTGGCGCGATCTTGTCCAGCCGGGCAAACGCTACCAACAGGGCTATCTGTGGTCGGATCCCGTGCGCACCGTACGGGCACGCATTGCGGGCGATCGGGCATTTCTAACCATCAAAGGCCAAACCGATGGCCTGGCGCGATCGGAATACGAATACGAAATTCCCGTTATTGATGCCACGGAAATGTTGGCAACACTCTGTGTTTCACCCCCGATCGACAAAGTTCGCTATCGGTTACCCTGTGCGGAAGGTTGCTGGGAAATCGATGAATTTTTTGGCAGCAATGCAGGACTCATCGTGGCGGAAATTGAACTCGATCGCCCCGATCAACCGGTGCAATTACCAGACTGGATTGGTGAAGAAGTGTCTCACGATCCCCGCTATCGCAATTCTGCCTTAGCCGATCGCCCCTTCAGCACTTGGTAATTTTTAAGGCAGATTGGTAGCTTTCCAGGCAGTTTTTTTAAGCAATTGCTTAATTGAAAGCAATTCAAGCAATTGTTTAATCACGCGATGGCAAATACCGAATTCAGTCAAAACAATAGGTCAAAAATTAGGTAAAAAATGGGCAAATTAGCCAATCTGACGATCGCTCTGATTGTGGCCACAGGAACGATCGGAATCGCTCTCATTTCCGTCCAAAACGCCACCCTTGTTTCCATGCAGTGGTTTGGATCTCGCACCGTGCAAATGCCCTTTGGTTTTCTGTTGGCAACGGGCTTTGGGGCGGGCGTGGTGGTGGCGGGTCTGTTTCCCCTGTTGCCCAGCGGTCGATCGAGTCAGCGACGTTAGCGCCAGCTTGGGCCGCAATGAAGCCCAAAGGACACGAGCACCCAAATAAACACCCAAACAAACACAAACACCCAAACAAAAGATGCGCCACGCGGGAAATAGATCTATACAATAGGCGGGCGAAACCTTGCCCCATCCCACCCCCCGATCGCCCTGTGCTGACCATCGCCATTCCCAAAGGCTCCCTTCTGGCCGATAGCGTGCAATTGCTAGCCGCTGCGGGCCTAGACTTCAGCGTTCTGCTCGACAAAAGTAACCGCCAACTGCAAGTGACCGACCCCACCGGCACGGCGCGGGCCATGCTGGTGCGCAATGGCGATGTGCCGGTTTATGTGGAATGCGGCCAAGCGCAGTTGGGCATTGTGGGCTACGACGTGCTGCGAGAAAAAGCGCCCAACGTTGCCAACGTGCTGGATTTGGGCTTTGGAGGCTGTCGCATGTCGGTGGCAGTCCAGGCGGATGGGCCCTATCAACGGGCGATCGACCTGCCGGCCCATAGCCGCATTGCTTCCAAGTTTGTGCGCTGTGCCCGCGAATATTTCCAGTCGTTGGATCTACCGGTGGAGATTGTGCCCCTTTACGGCTCCGTGGAATTGGGGCCGATCACGGGTATGTCTGAGGCGATCGTGGACTTGGTGGCCACGGGGCGCACCCTCAAGGAAAACGGCTTGGTGGAAATTGAGGTGTTGTTTGAAAGCACAGCCCGACTCATTGCCCACCCGGTGAGCTACCGCCTCAACACTTACAACGTGGGGGGCTATTTGGATGCGCTGCGATCGGCCCTGGCTCAGGTGGCCTAGGGCCTGTCGTCGGTTGAGGGATTCTAGTAGTTTTGATAATAAATTTGGCCGTCGGGCATGGTGGCGTTGGTCAAGTTTGCGCCGTTGAGGTTTGCACTGCTCATTTCCGCCCGATTTAACAGCACCTTGGTCATGTTGGCATCTCGCAAATTGGTGCGCGTCAAGAACGAGTCCACCAAATCCGCCTGGGACAGGTTCGATCGGGTCATATCCGCCCGGCGCAAATCAGCCCGAGTTAAGCGTGCATAGGAAAAATCCGACTGCAACATCTTGGCATGGGCAAATTTAGCATCCGCAAACAGCGCCATCTGACAAACACTGCCGTTGAGATTACATTCATTGAAAATGGTTCGCTCGGCCCGCACACTCGTGAGATTTGCCTGAAGTAGCGTGGCCCGCTCCAAGTTGCTGTCACTGAGGGCCGCATTACACAAAATGGCTCCGCTCAGGTTGGCTTCCATCAGGTTCACCCCGCGCAGGACGGTTTCCCGCAAATTGGCCCCCGTCAAATTCGCACGGGTCAGATCCGCCCCAGACAAATCCGCCCCTTGCAGGTCTGCAAAGCTCAAATCGGCTCCCCGAAGGTTGGCCCCTTGATAGACCCGCTTTTCTTCGCGCAGATTGGCCCCCCGCAGGCAGGCTCCTCGGGCATTGATGCCGCTGAGGTTGGCGTTGCGCAAATCCGCCTCCACCAGGTTGGCATCGGTCAAAATCGACAGGGAAAGGTTCACGTTGCGCAGATCGGCCGCTTCCAGCCGGGCCCCGTGCAAGTCCGCATCCCGCAAGTTTGCCGCACTCAGGTTGGCGCGATCGAGGTTGGCCCCGCTCAGTTTGATGTGGGTTAAGTTGGCCCCTCGCAACACCGCCCGATTGAGGTAAGACAAAATCAAATTGGCGTGGCTGAGGTCGGCTCCGGTGAAATTCACACCCACAAGATCCGCGCGAATCAGTTTGCAGCCGCTCAGGTTGAGGCCACTGAAGTTGGTCTCACCTGCTTTGTAGCGTTGCAAGATGGCTTGTGCGTCCATGGGTCTGTTGGGCTTCCAGGAAAGAAGACAGGGAATTTTGCAGGCCGCGCACGGAGCCGGGCCAAGGGCGATCGCTCAGGCCAGCCTCAGTGTGCCTAGGGATGCGATCGAGTAAAGACATTTTCGATCGCAAACATCGATCGTTCTGTCTCATCATCCTCATCCTCAGCTTCCATGGGTAAGCCAGAGCTAAGTTGCGTTTTTTCCGCCGCCTCGCCAAACATTTCAAAGCCCGGAAAACGTCCCGTCGCACCGAAGGATTCTTGGGCCAGGGGTTTCGGTTCCGGATCCGCTGAATAGATGGCTCGATCGAGCACGCGAATCATTGACTCCGCAGCCTGGGCATATTCTTCCACTTCCGGGAAACGATTCACCGTGCTTTGCAAGCGTTCTTCCAAATCATCCAGGGTTGGACAAGCTTCGCAGAGCCGATACAACAGGCGATCGAGCAATTCCGACTTAATAGAAGCCCAAGTGTAGGCATTGAAACTGGTTTGGGGATCCAGCGTGAAAAAGCTGAGAATCTTCACCCGCAACGGGTTGGTGGCCCGCAATAATTCAAATCGCACCGCAAACCAATCGTAGGCCGCCAAATTCACCACCGGCCGGTTGGTCATGGTGTCCTGGGATGGATCCCGAGCCACAATCGCCGGTTCTGCGCTTTGGCTGGGGCCTTGGAAAGATAGCACCGTCCGCTCGTCTCCAGACTCCACCGGCAAACGCGGTTCCGTGCTGGTGAGGGTAGCTTCCCCGTCCGGATCATGACAAAGATTTCCCAACCGCTGGCTAATGCGACTGGCAATTACCCCATACACCTGAGGCTTATTCAGGTGAGCTGCTGCCCGGTTTAACCGAGTCGTTAGATGATTCATCGTGGGCGACAAGGATTGCAGCCGTTGCAGCAACCGCCCCGTATCGAGCAGGGCAATTTTCTGGTTATCGCCTTCCCAGTGGCCCGTACAAGCCAACAGCAGCAGTTTTTTAATGCGAACAATTTCTGGGTCGCGTTCTAACTCCCGTGCGAGGTCTTGGAGGATGGAGGGAATATCGCTCATAGGGCCAAGGGGTCAAAACGCGAGAGTCCAGGGAGAGGAAATCGGGCTGCACCCAAATTGAGTCGATCGCAGTCGAACCAGGGCGATAACGGGAGCTTACCAGTCGCTTTTGGCAGCATCAGCATCATCCAGGGCAATGAGCGCAACAGTCCGTTGATTACCGCCAATCATGCAAATCTCCTCCATTACATCAGGAATTAGACAACAAACGCTGTGCTCTTGCAGACTGTTCAGAGCACAGGGCGGCTGTTCGGGAGAAGTGGCATGGTCAAGGGTCACTTTGAGTATGCCTTACCCTGGCGAGATCGATCCACCAATATCGATCTCGCACGTGGTTTTCCAATCTTGTTTTTTAGTCAGTAACCGCACTCCTGTGCAGTGATTCACCATTTGTGAAGCCACCAACCCGTCCTACACTAGATTTAGGACAATTAGGGCCGTGGGGTAATCGATCCAATTCATTACCAAAATCGAGCTCCGGGCTTTTTTGTCTTGTTTTGAAAGATGTTTTTGACTGTTTCTCAATCATTGAATGGGTTATTGATTTGTTGATTAATCAAAGATCAAGAAAATGGCGAGGTAACCCAGTTTGATTGAATCACCTTTTCGAGAATTGGGAAATTAGGAGTATGAAAATTCAGAACTTACGGAAATTGACATTTTTTCCGATCGATTCCCATGCGTCAACAAGGACAACCTTACTTGCTAAGACGCAACTGGGGTTCAAAACAGCCAAACGAGCGATCGGGCGATCGATCCTGATATCGATCCTGATGCCATTGCTGATTGCTGGGCTGTGGCTGACGGGAATTGGGTGCGCACCGGCTTGGGCCGCTCCGGCCGTGGCCTTAAGTCAGCAACCCCCCGTGGAAGTGGCCGTGGAACTGGGAACCACTTCTGGAGAATTGCGCTTTGTGCCCAATCAATTGACCTTCGAGGCCGGCAAGCGCTACAAACTGCGCCTGAGCAACAACAGCCCCACCAAACACTATTTCACGGCCAAAGATTTTGCCGATGCCATTTGGTCGCAGAAGGTCGATGCGGGCAACGTGGAGGTGAAGGGCGCGATCCATGAGTTGGAGTTGCGCCCTAACACGGTGGCCGATTGGGTGTTTGTGCCGGTGCGATCGGGCAAATATACCCTCCGTTGCACCGTGCCTGGCCACCAGGCGGCGGGCATGACCGGCGAAATTTTGATTCAGTAGGGAGCCTTGACCTCCCCGGGGCTTTGACGGGCGATCGCCGCTTGCGGTTGGGCAAGCACCCGGCTGTTACCCAGCCCCGGCCAGAGTCCCCCAGGCTTGTAAAGTTTTTTGATAAGCTCTAGAGGGACATTGCCTTCCCCACTGTCGCTTCGATCGCTAACACCACCTGCTAACACCATGAACGTTTTTGCCGACCTGCTGCCCAAGTCCAAGCCTGCCGACTCGCAAACGGGCCCGCGCATTCAAAAAAATCGCCGGGGTATTGAAATCAAATCGAAGCGCGAGATCGAGATCATGCGGCAGGCTTCGGCGATCGTGGCAACGGTGCTGAAGGAAATTCTGGAGTTGGCAGAACCGGGCATGACCACGGCTGACCTCGATCGCCACGCAGAAAAGCGAATTCGTGAAATGGGAGCTGTGCCCAGCTTCAAGGGCTATCACGGGTTCCCAGCTTCCATTTGCGCCTCCATTAATAATGAAGTGGTGCATGGAATTCCCAACTCGAAAAAGACGATCCAAAGTGGTGACCTTGTGAAGGTAGACACGGGAGCCTATTTCAACGGGTTCCATGGCGATTCCTGTGTGACGGTGCGGGTGGGGCAGGTCTCTCCGGAGGCCGATCGCCTGGCACGAGTTGCTGAAGAAGCCTTGTTTGCCGGAATTCATCAGGTGAAACCCGGTGGAACGCTGCTGGACATTGCCGGGGCGATCGAGGACGTGGTGAAGGCCAATGGCTACTCGGTGGTGGAAGATTTCACCGGTCACGGCGTGGGGCGCAACCTGCACGAAGAACCGGCGGTGTTTAATTTCCGAACCCGTGAGCTGCCGAATGTGCGGCTGCGGGCGGGGATGACCCTGGCGATCGAGCCGATTTTGAATGCGGGTTCCAAGAAAACCAAAATTTTGAGTGACAAGTGGACGGCCGTAACGGTCGATCGCTCCTGGTCAGCCCAGTGGGAGCATACGGTGCTGGTGACGGAGGATGGCTTTGAGATTTTGACCGATCGCACCAAGGTTTAGCTGCCACCAAGGTTTCAATCGTGGCCGGCTTGGAGCCGGCCGCTGAATCGAGGGCCGGCCTTGACGTTGCAATTTTGAAGTTTCGGGCTTGAATGCTGGGATTCAGTCTCGGCGACTGCTCAAAAACCGAGCAAAGGTTGGGAAACCCAAGCCCTTAGCCAGGCCGATCGATTGCTATTCATGGGCAATTGATCGGCCTCTTTATGTTTTCTAGTGCATGAGCGGGCGATCGTGATTACTCAGGCCTTGAGGCCCATTCCGCTAGCCAATCAGGGCAGCCCAAGCCTGCGGCCCCACAATGCCATCCACCGTCAGGCGGTTTTGGGTTTGGAAACGGCGCACCGCATCCAGAGTTCCGGGGCCATAGATGCCATCGATCGCCACGCCCACCCGAAATTGCAAGTAGCGCACAGCGGGGCCGGAGGTTTGGTTGGGCCGCAAAATCGGCTTGGCCAAAATTTGCCGAATGTTCACCCAGGTGCGATCGCCCGCCACCCCATCCGTCACCAAACCCAAAATCGCCTGCAATCGTTGGGTGGCCGATGTGGTGGACGGGCCAATGAACCCATCTTCGGCTAGGCGCTGGTTGTTGCGATCCAAAATTCGGAGCCGGTTCAAGGTGCGCTGCAATTCCAAAACCTGGGCACTGGACTGCACCGGGGTTGGGGTTGGCTCCGGCTTGGGTAATTGTCCCGTTAACCCCTTCACGATCGCGTTAGCCATCTTTTCGGGATCAAACAAATCCATGTCCCGACGGGAATCGCAAAAACAGCATTCCACCAAGATGGCCGGCGCAGACGTGTTGCGAATCACGTATAAATGTGCGCCATTTTTGACCCCACGGCTGTTGAACCCCAGGGCCACAATTTCGCGCAGCACGGGAGCCGCCAACCGTTCACCTGTGGCACTGGCCGCAAAAACTTCCGTACCACTCACCACCGTGTTGAAGGAGTTGAAGTGAATCGACACAAACGCATCAACCCGGTTGAGATTTGCCACATTACAGCGCTGCCAAAGGGAGTTGGTGACGCTGGAGGCGCTACGGGGGGTGCAATTCACCACCGTATGCCCCAAGGCCCGCAACTTGTTGATTACCCTTGTGCCAACGGCCATGGTCAGCTCGTCTTCAAACCGGATGCCGCGTGCCCCCGTGTCGGGAGGGGCGTTGTGGCCAATGTCGATTCCGTACTTCATGGTTGGGTCAATGCCTCGCTGAGTCCCGGGGAAGCTGATTGGGAAATGGTCGCAACGGCTCGATCGACTCGATCCGAGTCCAGATCCAAACCCAGAATCCATCCAGTCCCGATTGATCCTGACCGATCCCGATCCATTCCGATCGATCCAAGGCCGAGCGCCGCAAGTCCCGCCCCCATTTAAGCGCAGGGCCGGAAGATTGCCCAAGCGCCTGAGACCACTGGTGCAAGTTGATGAACCGTTGATGAGTGGTAAGGGCTGAGGGATTGGCTCGATCGCGCATTGGAGCCGCCGCCCGATCGCCCCCTATGCTTAATCGCCCGTCAATGTCTTCAGGCTTTCGAGGGTGGACAAAATATTGCGCGGATCCATGAACATCACCTTGCTGCTGTTGCTGCTGCCGATCGCTTGGCCCGTCGCCAAATAGCTTTGGGCGATCAGAAATTGCAGGGCCTCCGCTGCCTTGGGATCTTGCTGAAGTGACTGGGCCACAATTTTCAGGGCCTGCGCCGTGGCCTGGGCTTGCAGCACCTGCCGCTCTTGGTCAGCCCGGGCCTTCAGCACGATCGCCTGACGTTCCCCCTCCGCCGCCAAAATCGCCGCCTTTTGCCGAGCTTCCGCCTCCAGCACTTGGGCCTCCGCTTGGCCGCGGGCGGAGTTCACCGCCGATTCTCGCTCCCCTTCCGAGGTGAGAATGGCCGCCCGTTTGCGCCGCTCGGCGGACATTTGCAACTCCATCGATTCCTGCACGGCCTTGGAGGGAATGATGTCGCGTAGTTCCACCCGGGTTACCTTCACACCCCAAGGATCCGTGGCGATGTCCAGATCCTGAAGCAGAACTTCGTTAACCCGTTCCCGGGCGGTGAAGGTTTCATCCAGTTCCAACTTGCCCATTTCCGATCGAATTTGGGTCAACACCAAATTCGTCATGGCCATTTGCAGATTTTCAACCTTATAAAAGGATTTCTCGAGATCCACCACTCGCCAATAGACCACGGCATCGGCCGTAATGCTCACGTTGTCCCTGGTGATGCATTGCTGGGGCGGAATATCAATCACCCGTTCCCGCAAGGTTTGCCGATAGGCCACACGCTCCAGCACGGGAATCACGTAGTTAATGCCCGGTTCCAGGCGTTTTCCCTTGTATTTTCCCAACTGCTCCACCAAGGCTTCATCACCCTGGTTGATGATTTTGATGCCCGAGAGGGCTGTGCCGCCCAGGGCGAGGGCAAGGATCAGGAAAGTGCTCATTATGCCTCTGGTTCTAGGTTGTCTGGCCAATGCTCGATCGGTAGCACCCACAGGGTTGTCCCCTGGCGGCCAACGATATACACAGGGGTTTGCGGGGCGATCGCCTGGCTGGTGTCTTGGCAACGGGCGGCCCAGGATTGTCCTTCATAGAGGACGCGGCCGGGTTGGCCGGGGGCGATCGCGGTGAGGGTTTGCCCCTCGATCGCGTCCCAATGTTGCTTCGGGGCGGGGCGATCGAGCCATTGCCGGGCCGCCCGAATCATCACCACCGACAACCCCAACCACAGCCCCACTTGCAGGGGCGCACTGGGCAACACTACCGACACCAGAGCCACCACCAGCGCACTGACTCCCATCACCGCCGCCACAAAGGCCGTGGGCACAAACAGTTCTGCTAAACACAACCCTGCACCGAGCAGGATCCAAAGGGTGGTTAAGGACATAGGAACCGGCTGTTCAGAAGGGAGGGGTGGCAAGAGCCGACCGGTCTGAGGCCATTCTAGCTTTCGGGTTTTGGGCTGTCCTGTTAATGAAGTCATCCAGGTGATTCATCAATTGGGATCCGTGGATCGGCGGGATCCGGAAGATTCCAGGGATACAATCGAGCGGTATCCGCTACTGTGCTTGCCAGCAATGAACGGACTTGAGCCGCCCATCTACTGCGTAAATCCAAGTTGTGCCCAACCTCGCAATGCGATCGGGCGGGAGCGCTGTAGCGAGTGCCAAACACCGCTGCTCTATCGCTACCTGTGGGCCGTGGGAGAAGTGGCGGCAGCGATTCCGGTGGGCAACATGGTGGCCGGGCGCTATTACGTGCAAGCACCGTCCGTGTGGCTGGAGACGGAACCGGCCCGATCGCCCGATGTGCCGCCCCAACTGCCCGATCGATCCCTGCCCTATCTGCGGCTCCATCGCTGGGCCCGCCACTTGCCTCAGTTTTATGGTCTTTGCTTAATGGGTGATCAGTCACCCGATACGATCCTGCTGGAAAACGCTCCCCTGAACGACCAGGGGCAACCTTACCCGAGCATTAATGAGGCTTGGGGTGGGGCCCGGAATCTGCGGCGGCTCCACTGGTTGCGGCAACTGTTAGACCTATGGCCCGCCCTGGCAGCGGAAGGGGTGACAGCCAGCCTGCTTTCGTTGCAAAACGTGCGGATTCAGGGGGGGCGTTTGTGGCTACGGGAGTTGATGGCCGATGAGGCCGATCGGGAAGGGAATTTTCGGCGGCTGGGGGATTTGTGGTTTGCTTGGCTTACCGGTTGGTTGCCGCAGGTCTCGACGGAAAATGATGCCCTGCTGGGGGTTCGGCTTCAGGACTGGTGTACCCAAATTCGCCAAGGCGCGTTGAATCCGGCCGGAGCGGCCACCCTGCTCGATCGCCTGATCCAAGAAACCCAAGCCCAATACGATTTGACGGTGATCGCAGCGGGCCTCACGGATCCGGGTCGCCAGCGATCGAACAACGAGGACACCTGCTATCCCGACACCTTTTCGCCCTTGCCGCCCGTGGGGGCGATCGATCCCGGCGTGGCGATTGTTTGCGATGGGTTGGGTGGGCGCGAACGGGGCGAAGTGGCCAGCCAAATGGCCATGCAGTCGTTGCAATTGCAGGCCCAAGCTTTGATTTCCGAGGCGATTACAAGTGGCGAATCGATCGAAGCCCCGATCGCCACGGAACAGATTCGGGCCATGCTGCGGGTGGCCAACAATCTGATTGCCACCCAAAACGACAGCCAAGGCCGGGAAGCCCGCCAGCGGATGGCCACCACCGCCGCCCTGGCGATCGCCCTGCCCCAACCCCTGCGGCCCCCCTTCGTGGAGCAAACCACCATTGCCCGCGATCTCTACATTGCTCACGTGGGCGACTGCCGAGCCTATTGGATTTCCATGGGCGGCTGCATTCCCTTGACGGTGGATGACGACCTGGCGGGCCGCGAAGCAGAAACCGGTTTCCGTTCCTATCGCGAAGCCCTAAACCAACCCAATGGCAGCGCGATCGCCCAGGCCTTGGGAGCGAAGGAAGCGGACAATCTGCAACCCCATGTTCAGCGCTGGATTGTGGATGAGGATGGGCTGCTGTTGCTTTGTTCCGATGGGTTCAGCGATCAGGGTTGGGTGGAACAAAGCTGGCGGGAATATGGATTGGGAATTGTGACCGGCACGCGATCGCTCAACGAAACCCTCAAGGCCTGGGTGGCCGCCGCCGTCGCCACCAATGGCAGCGACAACACCACCGCTGTGGCCCTGCTTTGTCGTCTCAGTCCCCTGAACGTGGGCATTCCCGATCCCTGGACGGCGGCCCCCGAAGCCGTGGCCTTGGCTCCGGCCACCTGGGAATCGGAAATGTCCGAAGCGTCCCAAGCCCTGTTGCAAACCACCAGCCGTCCGCCCCGTTCCCAGCGTCGCCGCCGATCGCACCCGGGCCTGAGCAAACCCCAGTGGATAGGGCTGGGCGCGATCGCCTTGGTCATTTTGGGGGCGATCGCCCTGGCCCTCACCCTGCGTCCCTCCGGGGGCGATCGACCCGATCCCGACCGTACGCCCTCCGCACCCACCCGCTCCACACAGCCGGGCACGCCTGCGCCCAACACCACCACCGAAGAACTCCCCGTTCCCGGCCCTTAGCCCGTGAATTTTTTGATGGCTAGTTTTTTGATGGCCATTTTTTTTGATGGCCAGTTATTGATCTCTTAATCACCCGTTTCCGCTGCGGTTTGTGTGGGAAAATCCAGAATCACGACCAAAATCGCGACTGGAACCGAACGCCACGTAGGTAATCCTGCGTTCTGGGCATTCCAGATCGTGCTCAACCACCCAAGTTTATTAGCGAGCTGTCAGAGGTTATGAAAGTCGGCGATCGCGTGCGTGTCAGCACCACCGTAGAGGTCTACCACTACCCGGAGCATCGGGGCAAACCCTACAACTTGGAAGGCAAGGAAGGGGAAATCATTGCGATCGTCACCGAGCACCAGGGCCGCCCCGTCAGCGCCAACTTTCCTTTTCTGGTGCAATTTGAAGGGAAGTTTCGCGGCCATTTTCGGGATGGTGAATTAACGATCGTGGAATCGTAATTGCGCAACCAGCAACCTGAGCCGATCGTCACCTCGAAATTGCCGATCATTTCGCGATCAGGGGCAAGGAGCTTAGGGGATATCGCCTTTTCCATATTTCCATCGCCGTAGGGGTTGGGTCTCCCAACCCTAACCCGGGCGATCGCTACAACCCCATCCACCCCTGGGAACACCCAAGGATCGCGGGGGCTGGGCGGGGGCTGGGCGGGGACTGGGCGGGGACTGGGCGGGGAGACCCCGCCCCTACGACTGATCGGTTGGGAGGATGAGATCGTCAGGGTTTTGGGCGATTTGACGACAGGCCCTAAGCCCCTTGTCTCTGGTAGCTTGGACAAATGGTTTGGATCCAATAGTTGGGATCAGTAATTAGATTTGATTTTTTTGGGAAAGGTCGCCACACTGAAGGCAATATTTCTTGATTTCTTGCCCCCAGCTTCAATTGGGCGATCGAGCAACCCATGAAACCTTCCCTTTTTGCCCACCAGCCGATTACCAACCCCCTGGAAGCCAAGTCCTGTCAAGAGCTGACCGATTTAGAACTGGCGCAGGTGCTCGCATCGCGTTTGGCGCTGGGCAACGGGGATTGGCATCGACAAAAGGGCAATCGATCGATCCGGGCCCGGGAACAGGCGGCGGCGGCCTTGGTGGCCCTGTTGCGCGACCAACCCCAAATGGCCCTAGAGCATTTGCAGCAGGCGGCGGGATGGCTCGATCGCACCGTGAGCGCCCCGCCCTGCCCGGATCATGGCCGCTAACGCACTAGCGCCACATAGCGTTCTCGCAAACTGGCCCGCAAACCTTGGGCCGCTTGGGCCAAGCGCTGCCGTTTCGAGACCCGGATCGGATCCGTTTCCTTGTACAGATGCAACACGCGGCCGCCTTCTTGCCACTCCACCCGATCGAACACTTGATGCAGGATGAACAAACCGCGGCCGCATTCCCCCTCGTTACCCGGCAGCAGGTCTTCCACCGCATCCAAATCCATGGTCACATCATCCAGATCCGCATCCATGGCCACAGGTGGCAACGGCGGCGCATGGCAACAACAAGGGGGCTTAAATCCTCCCCCCCGATCGGCAATCATCCACCAGTAGCGGTGGCTGCGAGCAGAAAAGTGAACACACACTCGTTTTCCCGGATCAAGGCCATTACCATGCTTCACCGCATTGACCAAAGCCTCCTGTAACCCAAGGCGCACTTCAAAGCGCCAAGGCTCCGGGACATCTTCCACTAACAAATCCAGAACAGGGCACAAATGCAGCGTTGAAGGGAAACTCAGCTTGCGCCACTGATGTTTTTCTTGGCGAACTGTGGGGGCCATCACAACTGGAGACAGAGCATTTGGACGACCAGAAATACCGAGCGGAACTGAGGCAGGGACAGCCAATTAGCCCAAGAAAGTTAAGGGATTGGGCAATGCTGACCGGAGGGCCAAAGCACCGAACGATCGCACCCTCGATGGACGAATCGAGCGATGGAAGTTAGGAATTTTTACTGAACCGTTCAATTTCCATTGTATCCAAAGGGGTTGAAAAGTCTAGGCGACCCCATGTCCCGGAACGGGCGATCGCCCTCTGCCTAAGGATCTCAGGAAACTGAGCCATGCAAAAGCGGCGGCCCTCTTCATGAAGATTAACCGCCGCTTTGCACCAACCAGATTTTCACCAACCAGATCTGCGCCAACCAGATTCGCGCAAATCAGTGGGATTACAAGCTGGGATTTTGAGCTGGGATCAAGAACTAGTATTGGGGAACCGAAGGATCCACTTCTTGGCTCCAAGCATTGATCCCGCCCTTGACGTTGATGCCGTCAATGCCAGACTTTTGCAGGATCCCGAGGGCCTTGGCCGATCGCCCGCCCATCTTGCAGTGAACCACCAACTTGCGGCCCTTGAGCAGGTCTTTCACCTTCCCAACCCCGCTGCCGCTTTCGATATCTGGCAACGGCACCAACACCGATCCCGGAATGCGGCCGATTTCAAACTCGTTGGGGTTGCGCACATCCAACAGCAGGAAGTCTTCGCCGCTGTCGATCAAAGATTTCAAGTCCGTGACGCTCATTTCGGCCACGTCGGGTTTTTCTTCGGCTTGGCCCACGGGCGGTAACCCACAGAATTGTTGATAGTCAATCAACTTTTCAATGACGGGACGTTCGGGGTTGGGCCGCAACTTCAGTTCCCGGAACTTCATATCCAAGGCGTTGTACAGCAACAGGCGACCATTCAGGGTCGTGCCCTTGCCCAAGATGATTTTGACGGTTTCCGTGGCTTGGATTACGCCAATGATCCCCGGCAAAATTCCCAACACGCCACCTTCGGCGCAGGAAGGAACCATGCCCGGCGGCGGGGGTTCGGGATAGAGGTCGCGGTAGTTGGGGCCGCCTTCGTAATTAAAGACGGTGGCTTGGCCCTCAAACCGGAAAATGGAACCGTAAACGTTGGGCTTGTCGAGCAGAACGCAAGCGTCGTTCACCAGGTAGCGGGTGGGGAAGTTGTCCGTTCCGTCTACCACGATGTCGTAGGGGCGGAAGATATCAAGGGCGTTTTCAGAACTGAGCCGCGCCTCGTACAAATCCACTTGGCAGTAGGGGTTAATTTCGAGGATCCGATTTTTGGCGGATTCGATTTTGGGTTTGCCAACCCAGGATGTGCCGTGGATAACTTGGCGTTGCAGGTTGGAGTAGTCCACCACGTCAAAGTCCACCAAGCCAATCCGGCCAATGCCGGCGGCGGCGAGGTAGAGCAGCAGGGGCGAACCCAAACCGCCGCTGCCAATGCAGAGCACGCTGGCGGCTTTCAGACGCTTTTGGCCTTCCAGTCCCACTTCGGGCAGGATGAGGTGTCGAGAGTAGCGTTCGTACTCTTCTTTTAGGAGTTGTGTGTTGCTGGTATCGATATTCAGCATAGGTTGCGAGGTGGTTTGGGTTCGATGCCCGATCGCGGGGGGGCGATCGCGCCTTCGATCGCTGTGAGGGGTTTCCCGTCCAGGCATCACCTTGGGGGGCGATCGGCCTTGGGGGGAATCAACGAATCGCAGTGGCTAAGCAACCGGGCGCGCCAGGGGCAGTTGAGATCAACAATCAGGATCCACAAAGAACGATCGACTCGGGCTGAAACTGGCGATCGAGATTGAGTCGCCAGCTTTGCCAGTCCACGGTTTGATCGCCTTTTACCGACAGGATCAGGTACGAGTAGTCAGGCCAAGCACAGGCGCGATCGAACTCGGATGGAACGGCCGGATGTTGCGGGTGTGAATGATAAACCCCAATGATATCAAGGTTACGGGCACGACCGGCCCGCATGGCCGCCAACATCGTGGCCGGGGCGATCGCATAGCGACGCTCAGGACTGGTTTCGCCAGCGGGGATCGGATCCAAGGTGCGAAAGGGTTCATCGGTGAGTTGCTCCCAATCGTTATTGGCGGGCCACAGCTCATAGACAATCGCCGCGATCGCCTCGATCGCCCCCATGGAACCTGCGGGGGCTGGATTCCTTGGGCCGACTGGTGACTCAATCGGTAATTCAACCGGTGATTCAACCGGTAATTCAACTGGGGTGCGCACTTGCCGGCCCAGCAACAGGCCGCAACATTCATAGGGCAAAGCCGCTTCCGCTGCTCGACACAGTTGCTCCAGGAGCGATCGGGAGAGTTGGAGAGTCATCTTTCAAGGGCCATCGCCGTTACCGGTGCTTTGGGAGGCGCGAGGAATGCAGCAGGTATTTTGAGATTTTGCAAATTCTTTACAGAATCTTTGCCAGATTTTGCAAAAAAATGTTACAAAATTTTTCGTATCTTCAGCTACAATCAGGTCGAAGCAAATCCGACCGGATACCACACTGCGAAGATTGAATTCCTGATGCAATCGCGTTTTGGGAGACGCGGCTTGCCTCACGACAGATTTTCCGTTTCCTCGGATGCACTAAAACGACGCAACTAGAACTGGAAAGCGGCGACCCGATCGGGAACGCCGCTTTTTGTTGCAATTCGTTTGTTGAAATTAGTCGGTCGCAATCGGTTTGTTGCAGGCGGATTAAGGCGGCCGTTAGCTCGCCAAATATTCCCGCACATCGGTGCGACGGCGCAGTTGCTTCAGGGCTTGGTGTTCCAACTGACGCACCCGCTCACGGCTGATGTTGAGTCGATCGCCCACCTTGGCCAAAGACAGTTCCCGACCATCTTCGAGACCAAAACGCAGGGTAATCACATCCCGTTGTTGAGGAGTCAGCTCCGCCAACAGGGCTTGCAAATCCAAGCGCAGGGCCTCGCGGCTGGCGTAATCTTCCGGCAGATCGCCTTCATCTTCCAGCAAGTCCTGAAGTTCCGTGTCTTGGTTGTCGCCCACTCGCAACTCCAGGGAAACCGGTTGCCGCGAAATCAGCATGAATTCCCGCACTTGGGCCGGTTCCAATTCCAGCTCGGCCGCCACTTCCGAGAGCTTGGGCGATCGACCCAGTTTTTGGGTTAATTCCCGCTGCACCCGCTTCACCTTATTCAGCTTTTCGGTGATGTGAATCGGCAGGCGAATGGCGCGTGATTGCTGGGCGATCGCCCGCGTGATCGCTTGGCGAATCCACCAGTAGGCATAGGTTGAAAATTTGTAGCCCATCATGGGGTCAAACTTCTCCACCCCACGCTCCAAACCCAAGCTGCCTTCTTGGATCAGGTCTAAGAGTTCTAGGTTGCGTTTTTGGTATTTCTTGGCGATCGAAACCACAAGACGCAGGTTGGCTTCAATCATTTTTTTCTTTGCCCGATCGCCCACCCGCAACTGCTGGCGCAGATCTTCCACCGAAAGCTGGGCGGCGGCGGCCCATTCTTGCTCCGTGGGCGATCGATCCAACTCGCCCATCAGCTTCTCCTGGATGTCCAAGAGCCGCATCATTTGCTGCACTTGTTTGCCCAGAATAATTTCCTGTTCATCAGTCAGCAACGGAACTCGGCCAATTTCGTGCAAATAGGCGCGAACCAAATCGGCACTGTCACCTTCTCGCGACTTGGATCGCTGCGTTTGGGGGCGAATCATAGCGGTCGGCATGGTCAGCATCCTATTTTCAATCACAAAGACGCGAGCACAAGAGCTTGCGGGTCGGCGTTATTCGTCAGCGTTATCGGCGTTCATTGATGAGCAAGTCTGTTTCAAAAAACGCCCTGGGAAACGAGTCCCACAAATTCCAAATTCGGATCTACACTGAAGATCCAAAGGTCAAGAGTCCACAAACCAAGAGCGGCCAAAACCCACCTGGCAACACTCAAAGGGACAAAGAATTAGACGGTCTTGGATTGCAAAAAGTTCATTAAATTAACCTTGGGCAACAGTTCCCAGCAGAGTTACGGCGAGCCATTAGGCGACAATTTCGCAAAACCACGAAAAACGCAACCAAAGTCAGCCAAAACTCAGTTAGTCAAATTCGGTCACAACTGAAAATTCAGCAACCAACCAGAAGTCAACCAGAAATCTATCAAAAATCAACCGAAAATCAGCCAGAATCGATCAAAACCAGTTCAGAATCAGCCAGAAATGCACTGGAAATCAACCATTCAAGAAGGATTGGAGTGTGATCACGAAGGGAGTTATGGGCATTCAGTTTCCTTGAAGTTCATTGGTGAATCTCCCGGAAGCAAGATTTCAGCTCGATCGGTAACGTTAAGAGTCGAAACAAATACCGAAGCACTGAAATTGGGCTGTTATTCACTCCACAAACTTGAATGAAGAATCAGGCTTTTTCAGGTTTCTGAGCGCGACTCTTTTTCCATAGTGATCGCAAAAGTTGGAATTGGGTACGACAGACTGGGGAGCAATAACCGAACCTGAAAGATTGGTATCCCGCCCTGCGCTTGGTTGGTGCGCTGGGTTGGGGTTTTGGAAACCCCTTCAGCCGCTTCCGAGGATCAGCATCATGGTCTAGGTATAGCCAGCGGGTGCGACATTGCCATGGCAGTCATACGAAGTTTTTGTCACACCACTGTTAAGCCTTGCGGGCCCGCGCGATCGCCCCTGATCGCCGTAGTCGCAACCATGGACGCGGCCATAACTGGTCGCTTGGGGGTTGAGGAAAAATCATGACTGTTGTAGAGAGTTCGGGCAATCAAGTTTCAGGTGCTCAAGATCCTGCGGGCGATCGCCCGATCAATCGCCTGCCCCATAACCCAACCCATCAACGTTCTATGAGCACGTTTTAAAATCCCAAATCAGCCTTGGCTTTGTCCCCTTCCGCGATCGCGATTTCATCGGGCAGTTCTTCCCAAAAAGTGTCGCCAATTTCCGCATAGAACTTCTCATCATAGGGACGAGTTCTAACCACTACAGGCATGGGCACAGCATGGCCCAAAACTAGGGCCTGTTGCTTGGAATCCAACTTGGCCAAAACCGATCGCAGGCTTTGTCCTCCTGCCACACCGGTAAAGATAGCTTCAATATCTTTTTCGTCATTCAACAGGGCTGTAATTCTGGTTCCAATTTGCGACATGACCTCGTTATCAATCCCCGAGGGACGCTGATCAACCACCAGCAAGGTGACAAAATATTTCCGCATTTCACGGGCGATCGTGCCGAAAATAGTTTGCTTGGCGGTGGCGGGATCCAGGAAGCGGTGTGCTTCCTCAATCGTGATCATCAATTGGCGGGGCTTGTCGTTGGGATCCTTGGTTTGCAAAAAGCGCTCAGCTTTGCGCACGTAAATGCCATGAATCCGACGAGAAATAATATTAGTAGCTAGCATATAAGCCAACATGTTTGATTGGGAACCGAATTCGATAATGACGTGTTTTCCAGCTTCCAAGGAGTCCAAAATTTGCTTGATATAATCCGAGCCAGCATTTCTCATATATTTGATTTGATCAAGACGATTCAACTTTCGTTGCAGCGCCATGATCGAAGATTTACTGCCCATTTTGGTTTCGCAAAAATCCTGAATTTCCTCATTGGTCATGCTGAGGAGCCGTGAAATCCAAGATTTACCAAATTCATTTTGCAAAATAATTGCATTTTCAACGCTGGCTTCGGAAAGATTCAGCTCCGCACTCACCAGCATCAAATCTTCCACATCAATTTGGTCATAGCTGATGTAGAGTTCTCGGGCATCGCGCACGCCTCGGCGCTTAGTGGATTCCGCGTCCAGGGTGTAAATTTCCACTTGCCCCGGGAAAAGTTGTCGCAACCCTTTGACGGTGTTGATTCCTTTGCCTTCGCGCATGGCTTCCCAGCCATATTCCGAATGCATATCAAAGATTAAGTTCACCGCCACTTGCTTGCGAATTGTGCCCGCCAACAGCAGACGGGTGAGGAATGATTTCCCGGTTCCCGATTTCCCAAAAACGCCGTTACTGCGCTCCACGAATCGATCGAGGTCAATGCAAACGGGCACATCGGTATCGATCGGCATTCCAATCGCAAAATTGCGTCGCTGGGGATCGTCTTCCCAACCAAACACGATCCGAAAGTCCCGATCGCTCGCTTCATAGACCTGCGAAAAGTGACTAGGAATGGTTTTCACGGGTAACAATTCCAAATTGGCATCGCGGTTAGCAGCAAAGGAGGCTAAATTACTGGATGCTTGGTTGCCGTTTTTGTCCTTGGCTTTGCCGTTTTTGCGGGCCGATTGGGCAGGTTCTGGAGCCAAGCGATCGGGTAAAGGCAGGTTTTCCCAGTCCATCTCTGCCTGGGGCACAAACATCAGCATGGGAGCGAGTTCGATCGTCCCAAACGTGCCACTACCGGCCAGCACATCGCGCAAAAAATCATCATCGGGATGGGGCGGATCGATCGTAATTCGTTGGCTGGAGGTTCCCAAAGCCACATCGGTTAACATGCAAAAAAAGTGCGATCGCCGCCCCCGCACCACCAAAAATTTGCCCACTCGCATCTCTTCCACGGAAACATCGGCATGGAGCCGCACCTCCAGCCCTTCGCTAAGGGAACCTTGAATGACTGAGCCGAGTGGAACGTCTTGGGGCATAGGATGAGAAAATTTAGGAAACGATTTAGCCAGTATGAAAGCGGGAGGTTGTGATTGGGAATTGCGAACAAACCGCAATTTAAGGACTGATTAAGATCTGGTTCAAGCCGGAATCGATCAATATCAGATCAGCATCAGATCAGCGCTCAGATTGACGAAGATCAAACGATCATCTCGTTATTTTAACGGCATTATCTACCCTTCAGATTTACACTCGGTGTTTCGGCCATGAGTATCTGTTTATCGCTCATTGTCAAAAATGAAGCCCATCAGATCGATCGCTGCCTCAACAGTGTGCGCGACTGTGTGGATGAAATTTTAGTGTTAGATACGGGTTCCACCGATGACACCGTTGAGCGGGCCCGATCACACGGGGCGCGGGTGGCTTTTTTCGATTGGTGCAATGATTTTGCGGCCGCCCGAAACGCAGCTTTGGCCCAAATCGAGAGCGATTGGGTGTTGGTGTTGGATGCGGATGAGTGGTTGCTGCCGGAAGCGATCGAACCGATTCGCGAAGCGGTTAGCTATCCAGAGCATTTGGTGGTGAATTTGGTGCGTCGAGAATTGGGCGCAGTGCAATCTCCCTATTCTTTGGTCTCGCGCTTGTTTCGGCGGCATCCTGAAATTCAGTTCGATCGCCCCTACCACGCCATTATTGATGACAGTGTGGTGCGGCTTTTGCAACAGGAATCCCACTGGAAAATTGTGTCCCTTTCGATGCCGGCCATCGATCATGATGGCTATCGGCTCGATCGGATTGCCAGTGCTTCCAAAGCCGATCGGGCCAAGGCTGCCATGGAAGTTTTTTGGAAAGCAAATCCAGAGGATCCCTACGTCTGTAGCAAGTTGGGGGCCCTGCTCATCGACTTAGGAGAACCTGAACAAGGGATCGCACTCTTGAAAACCGGTCTCAAGCGGGCAGAACAAGAGAAAATGACCGAAGTTTTATATGAGCTACACTATCACTTGGCAATTTTTTATAATCAACAACAGAACCTCGATTTAGCCCAAGCCCATTATCGTGCGGCTTTGCGCCAACCAGTTCTGCCAATTTTGAAATTAGGTTCTTTGATCAATTTAGGTAATCTTTACCGCCAAAAAGGAAACCTACAGGCGGCCTATGAGAGCTATCGTCAAGCAGTGATCATTGATCCCAACTTTGCGATCGCCCATTACAATTTAGGTTCAAACCTGCGAGCAATGAACCGTACTTTGGAGGCGATCGAACATTATCAAAAAGCTATTGAACTCGATCCGGCAAAGCCCGAATTTCACCAAAATTTAGGCGCAGCTTTCTTGAAAGGTGGCAATGTGCCCGAAAGTCTGAAAGCCTTTAAGACAGCCGTTGAATTATATGATCAACAGCAGTCACCGGAAGCGGAGCGAATTCGCCAAACTTTACGAGAACTGAAATTCGAGATTTAGTTTGAGGTTTAGTTTGAAGTTTAGACTCAGAAATTCAAAAAGCGCTAAGCAAGCCCCTTGCGTTCATCGCCAGTCCATCACTGCAAAAAGCGCCTAAAACAACACCTAAGCAACAGATTGGCATCGCAGCAATATCTTGAGTCAGGATCGAATCAGGGTTGATTGGCCATTGCTGAGCTATGGGTTGACCTTACCAGGCTCAGTGTTCTTGAAAGCCCCCCGTTGAGAGGCGATCGCGTCGGCCCAGCGGGTAGTTTCTGGCAGTCTGTAGCGCGGGGTGCAATTCAAAACCAACTCGATCGCCGTGGGCAAACTCACTCGATGCCCCGAGGAAACATAAAGCGGCCGACAATTGTGGCGCGATCGGACAATTGCGCCAATAGTTTCTTCGCGATCGATCAAAGGTTGCCAACTTCCCTTCGCCAAATCTAGCGGCTCGTGGGTTCCAATCAAGTGGGATTTTGCCACACCAATGGTTGGCAGGTTCAACAACAATCCCAAGTGGCAAGCTAACCCAAACCGACGCGGGTGAGCATAGCCTTGACCATCACATAAAACCAGATCTGGTTTTTGTTGAAGCTGATCAAAAGCTTGCAAAATCACTGGCACTTCTCGAAAGGATAAAAATCCCGGCACATAGGGAAAAGGAGTGGGAATTCGAGCGATCGCAAATTCGAGTCGCTCCAAGCCAGGAAAGCTCAAAACCACAACGGCTGCACGGGCGATCGCGCCATTTTCTTCAAACCCCACATCAGCTCCCCCAATCAATTTTGGGGCAGAGAATTGATCCTGCAAGATCACTCGATCGCGCAGTTGATTTTGAATTTCTTTGGCGGCTTCTGTCGTTTTTGGCCAATCATCAATTAAGTTCATTTCATCAATCTCATCTGATACATTTTTCTTTTAAAGATTTGATATCAATAACATTTTTATTAAATTTCCTGCAATGCGTATCATCTAAGACGTTGGGAATCGTAAATAGTGCATTAATTCTCCGAGCAGTTCACCAGATAAATTCAAGCGGCGTTTTAAATCAATTAAACTGCGGAAAGCACCCCGCTCTTGGCGATCGCGAATCATTCTTTCTGCTAAGGCGCGATCGACCCCCGGCAGCCGCTCCAGTTCATCAACTGTGGCGTGATTAGCATCCAAGGTTCGTTGAAAAGAAGCCGCCTCCGGATCGTAAAAATAAAACCGTAAAACCGGTGTCCAAGGCTCCAACTGTGCCACCGTTACCCCTAAAGCAGCAGCCAAATCTTCTAATCCATAAAACACCACTCCACTCGCACTCAATTGAGTCAGCAAGGTGGCTTGCCGAATCGATAGCCCTGGCAATCGTAACCAATCGTCAATGCTGGCGCGATTAGCATCAATTGCAATGCCCATTTCGGCCGCCACCGCCACTTCCAACGCAGAATTAAGCCGACAAAATGGATCACGCGCAATTTTGCTGCGAGCTGCTTTCAAAGCCGGGTTTGCAGGCTGAAAGGGAGCTTGAAGCCAACTGAATAACGGATTTTGAGAAGAGAACTGAGGCACAGAAGTCAACAAAATTATGGTGATTTAACTAACTGGAAGCTTCTAGCTAACTGAATTTCGGTTAAGCTAAACCTGAGTGGCTACTAGATTTTGATCCAACTTAGATCAAGATCTGAATCAGTGCTAAAAAGTTGAGATCAGGTCATGGTTCGCTCAGCAACCAAGGTCAAATCTTTTAATCTTTCAAACTTAGATTGATGACAGCCAATCTAAATTTGGTCGAGTAGCAGACGGCGCTTTTGTTCAAACTCTGCCTCAGAAATTAATCCCTCTTGGCGAAGTCGATCCAATTCTCGCAGGGCATCTCCCACCGCATTTACCCGCTCCGGTTGCACAGTAACCGTGACCGTTCGTTGGGCGGACGGTAGCTCTTTATTAAAGTTGCGATCGAACTCTTCTTGGTCTTGGGAAAGATACCAAATTGCCTCGATCGCACTGGCAATTTGCGGAATCATTGTCCAAAAAAACAGAAAATAAGCCACGCCCCACCATCGTTGCCGCAAATAAAACTTGTGCAACCCCGATGCAAAGGGAACCACAAAACAGGTGAGGGCCAGGGCCACGGCCATCGTTCGCTTGCGTGGTCGGGTTAAGGTTCCTGCCACTTCCGTCATGGTTCTCTCCTCAGTTAACTGGCTGGCAATGGAAGTTACTCGTTAGACAACGGATTCAGCAACGAAACATAGAAAAAGCAAGGCAAAACAGGCGAACAATAGAGCATTGACCGTTGCCAAGCCTCGGCTACTCTGGGGACTCAGCACCGGTCTGGAACTCCCTTGGCTGAGTTGGTGGCAGCGATGTTGCGCCCATTGTTCATGATAGTTGGCAAATTGGCGGGTCGAGGGGCGGCGCGCGCCAAAGCAACATCGGTTACACCCATTGAACACCCATTGAACCGCAGACCGAGCAAACCAGCCCTCGATCGCCCCTGTTCATTGCCCTAATTTCTCTGCGCAAAGTCCGATCGTTCAAGTTCGGATCTCCCGACTGGGTGGGCGTTTTGCCTCAGAGGAGAATCGGCTAAGATCAAAGACAAATGGGTGTTAACAATGACCCAGGCATAAAACATGAGCATTTTTGATTCTGAAATTGTCCAACAGGAAGCCAAGGAAATTTTTGGCACTTATCAATCCCTAGTGCAGCTTGGGGGCGACTACGGCAAGTTCGATCGCGAAGGGAAGCGACTTTACATCGAACAGATGGAAACCGTGCTCGATCGCTATCGAATTTTCATGAAGCGATTTGAATTGTCAGATGATTTCATGGCCAAAATGCAGGTGGAACAACTGAAAACCCACCTCTCGCAATTTGGGATGACTCCTCAAATGATGTTTGATCAGATGCACATCACCTTGGAGCGCATGAAAGCAGAATTAGAAGCATCCAAAAATTAGGTCGTTTTCCTATTAATTTTCAATGGATTGCCTGAGCCATTTCAATTCAAAGTGGCATTGGCTTCTGATGAACCTGGCCGTTGATGTATTCGCTGGCCGGTTGAGTTTCGGGCAATGCGAGAAACTCAGCCAGCGACAGGGCCCGATCGCGGGAGACAGCAAGCACCATAACCAGCCTTGCAGGGGAGACAAACTGATTCAATTCTAGCGATCGCCCGCGATCGGCTCCCTAAACCCGCAACTGCGTAACAGCGATCGCGCCACCAAAGCAAATGGCCACATCGGTTCCGGGTTTGTAGGGACGACCCCCATAGATGCCGTTGTACTGATAGCCCTCCTCTGTACGCCGATAGATCGGTGGAACTGGGTCACGAGACAGCTCACAAAACACGATTTCGGGATCGGGAGCGCCGGGGTCAAGGTGCGGGAAATTCACATTCCAAAAACTGCCCGGTTCCCAGGGGCGATCGAGCAACAGGGGCAACACCCGCGCTGCCTGCTGAGCTGCCCAGTCCCAATCGATTTCCAAGGGCCGTCGGATCCAGTGCGACAGGGCGATCGCCCGTCGGCCTTGCAGCGTTGCTTCCCGAGCGGCCGCCACCGTACCCGAGTTATAGACATCCGTGCCCAGGTTACCGCCCGCGTTAATTCCCGACAGCACCAGGCTCACCTCGGGAACCAGCTCGCTCACCGCCAACCGCACACAGTCAGCCGGTGTGCCCGCCACCGAAAACCCGCGATCGCGCTCCTGCACCGCCAGCGCACGATGGTTAGTAATCTGGTGGCCACAGCCCGACTGTTCCGTTGCGGGCGCAACCCACCGCACTGAACCCAACTGCAATTCCGTAACGGCGCGATCGAGCGCGGCAATCCCCGGCGCATCGTACCCGTCATCATTCGTCAGCACCAAAACCTGCGCCATAAGTCCTCAGCGATCGCGAACAGGTTTCTATTGTTCCACTGACCAGCCAGCCACAGCATCCACCCACGCCCCGCGACATCATCAACAGACAAGGGGTTTAAACCCCCTGCCCCCACCACCGGAAGATCATTAACGACAGTGTTGGAGGATCTAAAATGTTAAAGATGAGAGAGTGGCTGTCATGGAAAAACTAAATCAATATCGCCAAGTCATTCAAGAAATTTTGCTTGAGCACAGCCAAATTCAGCCAGCCTATGGCGAGATTGAAATGGCAGCCATATTTGACCATGAACGCGATCACTATCAAGTCATGCGGTCGGGTTGGCTTCAAAAACAACGAGTCTATGGCGTTCTAATTCATATCGATCTCAAGGGGGAAAAGGTTTGGATTCAATATGATGGAACAGAAGTAGGCGTGGCCAATGAACTCCTAGAAAAAGGCATTCCCAAAACAGATATCGTATTAGCTTATCACTCGCCATTTATGCGTCAATATAACGGATTTGCCGTTGGTTAATTCTGGTTTTCAAGTGATTTATCATGGAATTTCAATTATTTTGAGTGAGGTTAATTACCCGATGACAGCCTTAAATTCGGAAACAGAAAAACTGCAAGCCTATCGAGCTGTCATTAAGCAGCTTCTAACAGACTATGCAGCTTACAAGCCATCCTATGGTGATATTGAAGTTCAAACCTTGTTTGACAGCAAGCATGACCACTACCAGGTTTTGGCGATCGGCTGGTACAACAAACAAAGAATTTATGGTTGCTCAATGCACCTTGACCTAAAGCAAGGAAAAATCTGGATTCAGGTCAACAATACCGAACTGGATATTGCTCAAAATTTGGTTGAACGAGGTATTCCCAAAGAAGATATTGTGATTGGGTTTCATCCACCTCATTTCCGCCGTTTTTCAGGCTATGCGATCGCCTAAAAACTGCGATTTCTAACCATTTGAGTCGGTCAGAGCAGCCGCTTGGGCCGCCATCAATTCACCGATACCTTTTTCGGCTAAATCCAGCAGCGCATTCAGTTGCGATCGGCTATAGCTGCCCGATTCCGCCGTCCCCTGCACTTCAATTAAATTACCCTCGCCGTTCATCACCACGTTGAAGTCCACATCGGCGGCCACGTCTTCCGGGTAGTTCAAATCCAGATAAGCGGCTCCCTCGATCAACCCCACGGAAACAGCAGCGACCGGCGAGGCGATCGGCAACGTTGCCAACTCCCCAGCGGCCACCAGCGATTGCAACGCATCCACCAACGCCACATAGCAACCCGTGATCGCCGTGGTGCGTGTGCCCGCATCGGCCTGCAACACATCCGCATCGATCGTCAGGGTGCGTTCCCCCAAGCCCCGTAAATCCACCGCCGCCCGCAAACTCCGGCCAATTAACCGTTGAATTTCCTGGGTGCGCCCGGACAGCTTGAAGGTTTCCCGCGACTGCCGATCGGGCGTGGCTCCCGGCATCATCCGATATTCCGCCGTCAGCCAGCCTTGGCCCGAATCGGCCAGCCAGCGCGGCACACCGGACTGCACGTACACGGTGCAAATCACCTGCGTGTCACCACAACAGGCCAACACAGACCCGGCGGAATATTTGGTGAAATTTCGCTGAAACTGAACGGGGCGGAGCTGGTCGGGCGATCGACCGTCGGGACGTTGCCAGGACATGGTTAGGGGTGCAAACAACGGATAACGTTAACCAACCTGGGCTGCCAGTTCTTCCAATTGGGCCTGTTGATCTTGGGTGATGCAAGACTGAATCATCTCGTCAATGTCACCTTCGAGGGCCGCCGTGAGGGTGAAGTTTTGGCCCAAACGGTGATCGGTCACGCGATTGTCTTTGTAGTTATAGGTGCGAATTTTTTCCGATCGGGAACCGCTCCCCACCTGCGATCGCCGGGCAGAAGTCACCGCCTCCTGTTGCTCTCGCATCTTCATTTCGTAGAGCTTGGCCCGCAAAATTTGCATCGCCCGCTCCTTGTTCTTGAGCTGCGATCGCTCCTCCGTACAAAACACCCGAATGCCCGTCGGTTTGTGGTACAGGTCGGCGGCGGTTTCCACCTTGTTCACGTTTTGGCCACCAGCCCCGCCCGATCGCGCCGTGGTTAGCTCAATGTCCTTCGGGTCAATGTGAACTTCCACTTCATCCACCTCCGGCATAATCGCCACCGTGGCGGTGGAAGTATGTACCCGACCACCCGCTTCCGTGGCCGGCACGCGCTGCACCCGGTGAACACCCGCTTCATATTTCAGCTTGCTATAAACCCGATCGCCCTGCACTTCCAGGATCACTTCCTTAAAGCCGCCCGCCTCCGACAGCGACTCGCTCGCCAACGCCACCTTCCAACCCTGAGTGGTGGCATAGCGGGAATACATCCGCAGCAAATCGCCCGCCCAAATACAGGCCTCATCGCCACCCGTGCCGGCCCGAATTTCCAACATGATGTTTTTGTCGTCGTTGGGGTCGCGGGGCAGCAACAAAATTTTCAGTTGATATTCCAACTGGGCGACCCGATCGTTCAGCTCTTCAACTTCCAGTTGCGCCATTTCCCGCAACTCCGGGTCATCGCCCGACTCCTTCAGGATTTCGCGGGCCCCTTCCAGGTCGCTGACGGCCGTTTTCCATGCATCATAGGTCGCCACCGTTTCTTCCAAGGACGATCGCGCCTTGGCCACGCGCTGAAATTCCGTCGGATCCGTGGCCACATCAGGATCCGCAAGGCGGCGGGTTAACTCATTAAAGGTTTGCTCAACGGATTGCAGCTTATCGAGCAAATATTGTTCAGCCATCGGGTCGCAGGGCGATCGTGAAATCGAATGAAGGGAGCAAAATACTACCACCATGCTATCAACGATCGTCCCCCGACCACCGATTTAGCCCATACCGCAAAAATACGGAGCTAGGACAGATCAGAGGCTTGAAACCTCTCGATCAGACCAGATCGACCAGACCAGATCGACTGGCAAACCCCTCCACGGAATGGCACCGCCACATGGCGAACCCCAAATGACTGCATACCCAATGGCCGCATACCCAAAATGGCCGCCTATCCAATGGCCACCCATTGACTGCCCATGCATCCCAACATCCTGATTGCGTCCATGCAACAAGACACTAATAAGTCCATTAAGTCCATACTTCTTGAATATATTTCAGGCATTCACTCTTCAGCCCTTCTTTGCCTGCATCCCGCCATCCCCAGGGATTTCCTCGCTCCACAGGCCAGATGGAATACTGCTGCGCATGGTTAACCACCACCTTGTAAACTCTTTGGTTCTCATTCGTCATTGCCATTTCTCCGAATGAAATAAAGGAACTATATAATTCGTCAGTACTATTTCAGTTATAAGTTTGCTCGTCAGTTCATGGAGCAATCAAAACATCAGCTTTATATTTTTGATAGAGGCTGATTTTTTGTCAAAGTTCTTCATCAAAGAACTAATTGATTCATTTTTAAATTCAAGAAAATCAATTAAAAACCTGAAATCCTGAAAAAAAGACGCAAAATTCTTTAAATCAAAAGAAATTATCCATTATCAAAATTCATAAAACCAAACTTCGATGATTGGTTTTAGTCAGGGGTAAAATTACACGATTAGGCAGAGAAAATTAGTTAGGGAATATTAATGGGCTGGCCGTCGCGGGTGTAAATTGCGATATCCCACTGGCCACTCCGTTCAATTTCAAAGGCGATGCGGCTGCCGTCGGCGCTCAGTTGCGGGTTGCGGGTTTCCAGTTGCAGGGTTTGGGTCAGGTTGCGGAGCTGGTTAGTGGTGCGATCGTACAGGTAAATGTCGGTGCGGCCTTGGCGACTGGCAGAAAAGGCAATCCAACGGCCATCACTGGAAATGCTGGGGCTGGCGGCGATCGTGTCAAAGGCGTTTAGCTCTGGCAGCTCGATCGCCCGTCGTTCCTGAAGGTCATAGAGCAACACATCCTGGCTGCCCCGACGATCGGACACAAACACCAAAAAGCGCCCCGCCACGGCCGGGCTGGTTTCCGAAAAGGCGCTGTTGAGGCTGTTGGGGTTGGCTCCGGCCGCATCGAAAGGGAAACTGAGGGTGCGACCACTGGCGCAACCCACCAACCCGATCGCCCAACTGGCGATCCAAAGCTGTTGCAGGGGCGATCGCCCTCGGCGGCATTGGCTCATGGCACGGGCCCCTCGCTGATCAAGATCTCGGCACAAGATCTAGGGCAACAGCTTTTTGAGGGCCAGCAGGGATTCTGCATTCAGCGTCACTTCCACAGCTTGGCCCGCTGGGCGATCGATCAACGTGAGAATGCATTGGCCACCACCGGTTTTGACCGTGGCGGTGGGATTGTTGAGGGCGATCGTTTCCAAGCGAGCTTCCGGCTGCCCCACCCGAATCACCACATCATTTTGAGATTGGGGGTAGATGTAGAGATATTGCCCATTGGCTGACAGCTTCAAGGATTGGGGCGTGCTGTTGCGTTCCAAGTCGCTGCCCAGCTTTTTGTAATAGAACGTGATGCCCCGCACTTCTGGCCTTTGGATGGTGAATTCATCGTCGAAGCGCTCCGCGTCCCAATCGAGGGTCTGGGGATCCGTGGCGCGATCGAGCAAGCGCTGTCGCCAGGTCACGGACTTGCCTGCCAAGCTCACCCACCATTGGCGGATCGTTTCAAAATAAGCAGCATTCTCCGGATCGTTGCTGCCGTAAAGCCAAGTTGCGCTGAAAGGTTGCACGGACAAAATCCCGTTTCAAAATCCCATGAACTAATTGAACAATTAATCTTTCAATTATTTTCAATTCATTAGTTTCAGTTCATTAAACCGTTGGGGGGCGATCGCCCAGATTACCCAAATCGCTAAATCATCCGAATCGCCCAAATCGCACAACGAAGGCGAGAGCGTTACCCTAGGAAGACGTTTGGGGACAATCATGGGGGAATCATCAACCGGAGCAATCAACCGTTGATTAGCCCCATAGCCCCAAGCTGGGAACCGGGTCGATCGCCCCGCCATCCCAGGCTTGTTAACCCAACTTTAACCAGCGATGAACCGGCGACCCACCGCAGGTCGGCCCCAGGAGCCAAAATTGCGGAGCCAAGATTGCGATGAATGTGCCGCTAGTTTATCACCCCGATTATGTCGCGCCGTTGCCACCCGGCCACCGGTTCCCGATGCAAAAGTTTGCAAGGCTCTATGACCGGTTACGCAGCGATGGCACGGCAACCCCAGAACAGTTTCACCAACCCGATCGGCCGCCCCAGGACTGGATTGAGCTGGTGCACGATCGCGCCTATGTGGAAGCCTATTGCCAAGGCACTTTGGATCCAAAAGCCCAGCACCGAATCGGGTTGCCCTGGTCACCAGCCTTGGCCAATCGCACCTGCGTGGCGGCTGGTGGCACGGTGCTGACGGCTCGGCTGGCCCTGCGCCATGGGCTGGCTTGCAATTTGGCGGGCGGCACGCACCATGCCTTCCCCGATTTTGGCTCCGGGTTTTGCATCTTCAACGATTTGGCGATCGCTACCAGGGTTTTGCAGGCCGAAGGCTTGGTCGATCGGGTTTTGATTGTGGACTTGGATGTGCATCAAGGGGATGGAACCGCCTGGATTTTCCGCAACGAACCGCAGGTCTTCACCTTTTCCATGCATTGCGAGGCAAATTTTCCCGCCCGCAAACAGGCCAGCGATTTGGATGTGGCATTGCCAGAGGGCATGGAAGATGATGACTATTTACAAACGCTCGATCGCTTCCTGCCAGATTTGCTCGCCCAAGTGCGGCCCGATCTGGTGATTTACGATGCGGGGGTGGATCCCCACGGAGGCGATCGGTTGGGCAAGCTCGCCCTCACCGATTCTGGCTTGTTTCGGCGGGATATGCAGGTGCTGACTACCTGTGTGGCGGCGGGCTATCCCGTGGCCTGCACGATCGGCGGCGGCTACTGCGATGATTTGGCGGCCCTGGTCGATCGCCATGCCCTCATCCACCGAGCAGCGGCTCAGGTCGCCCAGTGCTACGGTCTCTGAGCTGCTACGGTTTCTGGGCCACTGATGCTCAGCAAGGGCGATCGCGCAACATATCGCCCACCGGCCAGACAAAACCAGATCCAACAAAAACTAGATCCAACAAAACCAGGCCAGAACCCGACAGAACGGCCGCCGGGCGATCGCCCCTTTCAAGACCCAAAAAATCCCAGCAACGGCAGAACAGCCCTCGGGCGATCGCGCCGCAGGCGACAATAGAAATCGGGCTGGCAGAGCAGACCGACGCGCACAATTGCTTCACAACTCCCTATGATGCTGTCCAAAGGCTTTGAAATTGAAATCTATACCGGAACCCACGATGGGCAAATTGTGGGCCTGTCCGATCGAATTACCGCCAACCTCGATGGCTTTGTGCGCGAACCCGACAGCCGCAACGTGGAATACACCACCGCTCCCCTGTGCAGCTATGAGCGGTTGCTGTGCGATTTGCTCGTTCCTCGGTTGCGCCTGCGCCAATACCTGAAAACCCTGGGCCCCTACACCCTAGTGCCCGGCGGCACATTAGCCCTCGGCGGGAGCGATCGCTTTTACCGATCTGACCCGGCCAACCCTTACCACGCCTACATTGAACGCACCTACGGAACCAAAGTCGTCACCGCCAGCGTTCACATCAACATTGGCATTGCCGATCCAGAACTGCTGATGCGGGCCTGTCGGCTGGTGCGGGTGGAAGCGCCGCTTTACCTGGCCCTGAGTGCTTCCTCTCCTTTCTTGGATGGCGAACCAACCGGATTCCATTCCACCCGCTGGCATCTGTTTCCCCAAACGCCCGATCGAGTGCCCCTGTTTGAAAGCCACGCGCACTTCATTCGCTGGACGGAGGAGCAATTAGAACTGGGAACTATGCAAAATGTCCGCCACCTCTGGAGTTCTGTGCGGCCCAACGGCGATTGCCGACCCTATAACCTAAATCGATTGGAAATGCGGATTTGTGACCCGGTGATTGACCCATTGGCCCTGCTGGCGATCACGGCCCTACTGGAGGCTCGGCTGTGCCAATTGATGGACGATCCCAGCTTAGATCCACTCACTGCGAGCCTGTTGCCGGCCACCACCCGCAATGACGATTTATTGTCGTTGACCCTGGCCAACGAAATGGCCGTCGCTCGCCACAGCTTGGATGCATCCCTACGCCATTGGCAGGATGGCCGCACCATCAAGGCCAGGGATTGGATCGCTCAACTTTATGCAGAATTACGCCCGATCGCCAAAGAGCGCGGGTTTAGCTGCTTCTTGTCACCCTTGCAACGCATTTTGCGGGAAGGCAATGCCGCCCAGCAGTGGCTCCAGCAGGTGGAAACGGGCCACAGTTGCCAAGCGGTGGTAGCCCAGGCGATTCAAGAGGCCCAGCAGTGGGAACGGGAATTGGCAGACCAAACCTGTCAAGGTTCATTGGTGGCCTAGGTCGCGGGTGGGGCCAGCCTGGTTAATCGCTCCTATGCATCGCGCTTCAGCCGATCGCGCCGATTCGATCCGCATGATTCAGATCAACTTAGATCAAGTTAAATCGAGATGATCAGTCGGGACAATCAGCGGTTCGATCGCCAATCTTGCCAGCGCAACTTCAACGACACATAGAGCGGCCACTGGTAATGTTCCAGCACCAACCAGGCGGCCAAAATGAAATGCCCGATCGCCGCTGAAATTAACCACCCTTGGCCAAATCCCACCGATCGGGAGCTGGGCAAAGGGGGAAAGAGGTATTGCGACAAACCAATCAACCCCACCGGCCCGATCGCCAAAATCACCGCCAGCAGCCAAATGGTCGGTGTGAGCGCTTCATTGCTGTAGCGCACCGGTTGCCACGATCGCCCCAACCAACGCCACTGCAAGGGCTGGGTGCTGTCTTCCACCCGCAAAATCCGAGATTGCAAATCCAGCGTGAACAGATGCCGACAAAAATCGCAGGCCCAGGCATCCTCCATCATCGGCATCGGCTGAATTTGTCCGTGGCGACAAATGGGACAGGGGTGCTGATCGCGATCGTCCAAGGGAGACAAAACCGACCACCCCAACTCCCGAGGCTTGGGCGCTTTGCTGAATTTGGGGGGGCGATCGCCCGATCGCTGAAAATCAAACGCACTCATGGAGTTCCCTCGTCCAAACCAGCCAAATCCTCACCGCTCAGTCTAGCCACGCGATCGCGCTGATCAGCCATCCCTTAAGAAAATTCAAGCCCTCGGGTCTTACCCGATCGCCTCGTGGCGATCGCCCCCGGTTGCGGCCCTCAATTTACAGGTGATCACAGCAGAGAAATGAGGCAGCCATCAGCAGGGCGATCAATCAGCTCGATCGGATTGTAGCCAAGCCCTGGCGGCCGTCGGGGGCGATCGGTGCTTCATTGACACTAGGGGCTAAATTAGAGGCGGCTGACCACCATTTTCCCAGCGCTGCTCACTGCCCCTCATGATTGGCCGCACCCTCCAAAATCGCTATCTGATTAACCGACTCCTGAGCAAGCAAGGTGGTTTTAGTGACACCTACATTGCCCAGGATTTGCAATTGCCCGGCCATCCCGATTGTGTGGTGAAGCATTTCAAACCCAAGTTCGATCGCGACGGTTCCCGAATTCTGCCCGATGATTTATTGATTGCCAAACAATACTTTGATCGCGAAGCGGACAAGCTGATGATCCTGGGTCGCTATGATCGAATTCCCTCCTTGTTTGCCAAGTTTGAGGAAGGGGGCGAATTTTTTATTGTGATGGAACACATCAATGGGCGACCCCTCAGCTTGGAGATTGGCCAGGGAGAACGCTGGGATGAAATGGCGGTGGTGCAACTTTTGGTTGATCTGCTGTCGGTATTAGCCGTAGTCCATCAGCATCCTTTGATTCACCGAGATATCAAGCCCGATAACATCCTTCGACGGCGATCGGATGACCAGTTGGTGTTGATTGATTTTGGGGGTGTGAAAGAGGTCGCAACGGGGGAATATAGCCAAGCACAACTGATTCAAGATCCCCGCAGTTTGTTTTTGGGTTCAAAGGGTTATATTGCCCCGGAGCAGTCCATTGGAGAGGCCCGATTGCAAAGCGATCTCTACGCGGTAGGGATTATTGCGCTGCAAGCCTTGACGGGACTACCGGCTCTCAAGCTGCCGCGCGACGGACAGGGCAGGTTTGTCTATCAACCGTTGGTGCAGGTGAGCGATCGGCTGCAATCGGTGTTGGGCAAGCTGACGGCTCCCGATTGGCGAGAACGTTACAGCGATGCAGCGGCTGCTTGGGAGACGATTCAGCAAATGTTCCTGAGTTCCCAAGCGCCCACCGTGCGGGTGGGATCGGTTCCACCACCCCCGCCCAGTCCCCAAGAACCGGTCAAACAGCCTTGGCGAGAAGCCCCAACCGAGTTGGTAAGTCCACCCCCGCACCCCCGCACCGGATTGCGAAAGCGGCTTGGTCGTTGGTTTTCTAATTTTGTAGATGACCTCACGGCTGAGTTGGATAACTCGGAACAATCGCAGTTTGTTCAGACTGACCACGTAACCTGGAACGACCGAGGCAATGAACTGTTTCATCTCGGGCGGTATGAAGAGGCGATCGCTAGCTGCGACAAAGCCATCCAATTCAAACCCGACTACCACATTGCCTGGCACAACCGAGGCCTTGCGCTAAACGAGCTTGGGCGGTATGAAGAGGCGATCGCCAGCTGCGACAAAGCCATCCAATTCAAACCCGACGACCACGTTGCCTGGCACAACCGAGGCATTGCGCTGAACTGGCTTGGGCGGTATGAAGAGGCGATCGCCAGCTGCGACAAAGCAATCCAATTCAAACCCGACTACCACATTGCCTGGCACAACCGAGGCCTTGCGCTAAACGAGCTTGGGCGGTATGAAGAGGCGATCGCCAGCTGCGACAAAGCCATCCAATTCAAACCCGACGACCACGTTGCCTGGCACAGCCGAGGCGTTGCGCTCAACGAGCTTGGGCGGTATGAAGAGGCGATCGCCAGCTACGACAAAGCCATCCAATTCAAACCCGACTCCCACTACCCTTGGTATGGCAAAGCTGTCTGTTATGTCAAACAAGGTCAAGTGGATAAAGCGATCGACCACCTACGACAAGCAATCAAGCTAAACTCCCAAGCTCGGGATTGGGCCAAAACCAACAGCGCCTTCGCCCCCATCCGCCAAGATCCCCGCTTCCAAGCCCTAATCCAAGAACCGTAGGGTGCATGGGAGAACGTTTGGCGTGAAACGATCATTTCCCCCACCCCTCCCATGCACCGCAAATAACCGCAACAAACCGAGAATCTTCGATCGATTGTGTTGCCACAATCCACGGTGCATGGGAGATCAAGCCGCACATTTCATGACAATTTGAGATTGCTCCCATGCACCCTACGGTTTTTCGTGAAATTGCCGTACCGATCGCGTTTCAATCAAACGATAACCATCGGTTGGGTGGCGATCAATCCACACGGTGCATGGGAGAACAAATCAACCGTTTCGCAACCATCTCATCATTGCGCCCATCAGCCCCCCTTTGAGACCATTGGGGGCATGGCGCGAGCAGGAAAAGCACTCAAACAAACCTTGCAAGACTACGGCATCAGCCAAAACCGGCTCGCCGTCACCATGGGCATTGCCCGATCGACCGTGCATTATTGGTTCAACGAAACCCAAGACCCCCAAGCCGACGCAATTCCAGCCATCGTGGCCGCCCTAGAAGCGATCGAACCCGCCGCCGCCCGCGCCTTTTTGGAAGCCTACCTGGGGCGATCGCTCACGGATTGGATCACCCCAGACCCGCCATAACCCCATCAATCCGACTCGATCGCATCCGGATCAATGCCCAACTCCCGCAGCCGCTCCGCCAGGCGATCGGCTCGTTGCTGGGCCTGTTCCGCTCGCTGGGCCTCGGTTGCGGCCCGTTGGCGTTCGGCGGCCGCCCGATCGCGCTCCACCTCCGCCTCGCTGCGATAGCGTCGGCCCTGAGCGTCGCACCAAGTCAGGACTTCCCGATCGAACGGGTCATCCACCAACCGATCGCGCCCAATTCCCAAGCCAATTTCCGGCATCCAGCAGGGTTCACCCACCTGAAGTTGATAGGTTCCCTCCACCAGCTTGTAAACCTCTAAGGGCAAGTGACCATCCCGCCGCCAAAATTCGGGATTGTAGATCACGTAATACAACACCCCCAGTCGGGCGTAAATTGCCATTTTTTCGTCATACTCTTCACCCGGTGTGTAGGAAACCACCTCCAAAGTCAAAATCGGTGGGATGTTGTTTTCCGTCCAGGTGATGTAGCTACGGCGCGGTTTACCATTCTTGCGGCGATCGACCCCCAGGCTCAAAAAGCCATCGGGAATCACCGGCACTTTCGGATGAGGCCCCGTGGCGTGGTAAACCCCCATATCAACCGCAAAAAACCAGTCTTCCCGATGCTTCCAAATGTATTCCAGCAGGAACAAGAGGACGTTGGGAATAAAATTCTGGTCTTCGTTATCCACGGGAATATCGCAAGAATCGGGGAGTTCGTCAGCGTTGGGCAATGATTCTAGGAAGGATGGCAGCATGGGGCGACGCTCCTGGCATTGCGGCCTAACAGTCTCCATTTTGGCAAAGGATTTTGGCCAAGGTTGATCCCGGTTTCGATCGCGCCTCGGTTCGGTGGATGGGAAGCCACAGGATAGAATGAAGCCGACAAGATTCTTAACGCGCGATCGGGCGCTGAATCTGTCCCCCGCAAATTCCTTGAGATCCGGGGGGCAAGGGGCTTAAGCCCCTTGTCTGGGCCCCTCAACCTCAAGCGCCAGTCATTGGGCTGGTTCATTCATCCAACTCGGCTGAACGGCCCTCCCGATCGCCCCCTCAGCCACTCGCAGCCGCAACAAGAGACAAGCAACCAAGCAATGGGAAAAGTCGTTGGCATCGATCTCGGTACGACCAACTCCGTCGTGGCCGTCATGGAAGGCGGGAAACCCGTCGTCATTGCCAATGCCGAAGGGATGAGAACCACCCCATCCGTCGTTGGGTTCAACAAAGATGGCGAAAAGGTGGTGGGGCAACTGGCTCGCCGCCAAACGGTGTTGAATCCGCAAAACACTTTTTATGGTCTGAAGCGGTTCATTGGCCGCAAATACGATGAGCTATCGCCTTCTTCAAAGCGCGTGCCCTACACGATTCGGCGCAATGAGGAGGGGAATGTGCGGGTGGTGTGCCCCAAGTTGCAGCGCGACTTTCCGGCGGAAGAACTGTCAGCGATGATTTTGCGGAAGCTGGCCGACGAAGCCGAGCGCTATTTGGGCCAGCCCGTGACCGGCGCGGTGATTACGGTTCCGGCCTATTTCAACGATTCCCAGCGGCAGGCCACGCGCGATGCGGGACGGATTGCCGGGCTGGATGTGAAGCGGATTATTAATGAACCGACGGCGGCGGCGCTGGCCTACGGTCTCGATCGCGCCAGTAGCCAAACGGTGTTGGTGTTTGACCTGGGGGGCGGCACGTTTGATGTGTCCCTGCTGGAAGTGGGCGATGGGGTCTTTGAGGTGAAGGCCACCAGCGGCGATACACAGTTGGGCGGGAATGATTTCGATCGCAAAATTGTCGATTGGCTGGCGGAGCAGTTCCTAGAAACCGAGGGGCTGGATCTGCGGCGCGATCGCCAATCCTTGCAGCGACTAACGGAAGCGGCGGAAAAGGCCAAAATCGAGCTATCCGGCGTGGGCGCGACGGAAATTAATTTGCCCTTCATCACCGCCACGGAGGATGGGCCGAAGCATTTGGAAACGCGCCTGACCCGATCGCAGTTTGAAGGCCTTTGCACGGACTTGATCGAACGAATCCGCGCGCCCCTGAAGCGGGCCTTTGTGGATGCGGGCTTGCGGCCGTCCCAAATCGATGAAGTGGTGTTGGTAGGCGGCTCCACGCGGATTCCCTTTGTGCAGGACGTGGTGCGATCGCTCGTGGGCAAGGAACCGAGCCAAAACGTCAACCCCGATGAGGTGGTGGCCGTGGGCGCGGCGATCCAGGCGGGGATCCTGGGCGGCGAGGTCAAAGATATTTTGCTGCTGGACGTGACTCCCCTGTCCTTGGGTCTGGAAACCTCCGGCGGCGTGATGAAAAAGCTGATTCCCCGTAACACGACGATTCCCGTGCGGCGATCGGACATGTTTTCCACCAGCGAAAACAACCAAACCCAGGTTGAAATCCATATCCTGCAAGGGGAGCGGGAAATGGCGGCCAACAACAAATCCCTGGGGAAATTTATCCTCAAGGGCTTGCCGCCCGCGCCGCGCGGTGTGCCCCAAGTGCGGGTGGCCTTTGACATCGATGCGAACGGCATTTTGCAGGTGACGGCGCTGGATATGACCACGGGCCGCGAGCAAAGTGTGATTATCCAGGATGCTTCGACCCTGAACGAGACGGAGGTGCAAAAGGCGATCGAGGAGGCCCAGCAGTTCGCCGACCAGGATCGATCGCAGCGCGATCGGGTGGAAAAACGCAACCGGGCCGAAGCCCTCACCTTCCAAGCGGAGCGGCAACTGCGGGAGGCGACCCTCGATTTTGGGATGCAGTTTGTGGAGGTGCATCGGCGGGCGATCGAGAAAACCGTCAAGGCCCTGCGCGAGGCGATCGCCGCCAGCGACGACATCGAGATCGATCGCACCCAGGCTGACTTGCAAGACGCGATCTACAACCTGAATCGGGACGTGCGCGATCGCTATGCCGAGGAAGATGACGACAACTTCTTTGGTTCCATTCGGCGCACCTTCCAGGATGGACGCGACGCGGTGTTGGGTGGCGGCGATCGCTATGATCGGGACTACAACTACGGTCGGAATGATTACGGTCGCAACGACTATGGCCGCAGCAATTACGGCCGGGGCGGCGACCTGGGCCGAGGCGGCGACCCGGGCCGAGGCGATCGCGGGTGGAATGAACCCAACGGCCAGGGCGATCGCCGCCGGGAACCCAGCCGCCCGGCATCGCGCGATCCCTACGATTTGGGCTATGGCGGCGGCTATGGCGGCCCCAGCGATCGCCCCAGCCGGCCCACCCCCCGAGATGGGTCAGGGCGATCGGGCGATCGACGGGAAGCCCGCAACAACAACCTTGGCGGTAGCAACCAACCGCGAGATCGGAGATCGACCTACAACGACAATTGGGACGATGAGGACGACTGGTTCTAATGCAAGGGTCGATCGCGAGACTGATGGCCCCACGATCAACCTCCAGAAAACCGCGCTTTGTGGGTTGTCTCAGCGGGAATTAGCGGTGATCAGCAGTAATCAGCGGTGAACGGATCTCACGGCGCTGGGGGACTCGGCTGGGTCGGATTGCTGGCGGCAGATTCAGCCACCTGACAGGTTTGATTAATGGTTTGGATCAGGTTGCGCTCATTGTTGGCGGACTGTTCCAGCGATTGCACCGCAATTTCAGCCAGGTTGCGATCCTTTTGCTGAATGGCGTTCAAAAATTCACGGGTGCTGCGACTGGTGTCGGTGTAAATATCCGCCAAGCGCGATCGATGGTCTTTTAATTGCGTGTCACTGAGCGGTAACTTGCCCAAATCCTGGGCAGCTCGATCAAACGATTCAGCAGCACGGCGCATGGCCTCCGGTTTGCCTGTGGCGGCTTCCCGGGCCGTTTCGTTGGCCAAGTTGGCAATGGTCACCAATTGTTTGCATTGGGCCACTTTGCTTTGGGCGCAACCGGTCAAAACGCAGACAAGGGCGATCGCAGCGGGCAATTTAAGGGCAGGGTTTGACAAAACCATAAACAGCTCAGACCAGGTTTCCCGGCTTGCGAATCGAAGAAACAGTTTCCCAAACAAAACTTTCAAGGCTGATGCCCGAGGCAGTTCCAAGAATGAGTTCAGCCTGTAGGGTGGGCACTGCCCACCTACGACGCATCACCCAATGAATCCGGTCACTACTGGGGAGAGGGGAGTTGTGACTTTGGGGCTGGATACTACTTGGGCTAGAGGGTGGTGGGCGATGCCCACCCTACTAGCTACTGGGCGAATCCTAAAAACAAACTTTAAAAACATTACTGCCAAAAGCTGTTGCCACATCTCCAAGGGGAAAACTCACCCCGCGATCGCCCGGAGGAGCAACCTTCAGCACCTGTGTGATCATTCCTACGATCGAACGGCAATATCGTTCATGACTCGGCGTTCATCATCCAACGAAGCCACCCCGCCCGCAATCTTGCCGTAGTGAATTCGGCCCGCCTCTAGCACCGTTTTGCGCAGGGTTTTATCACCGGAGTTCGCCTCAAAAAGCGCCAACAGGGAGCCATAACCCAGGCCGGTTCCTTTGGCATCCTCCTGCACTCGCATCGAGGCTAAAACCTGTTGTTGCAAGCCCATGTCGCCAGGGTTCGCCGCCAATTTTTTCAACAAATCTGCCAAGGATTTACGCAACATCAACATATTGAGGAGATCCGCTTCAGCCTTTTGGCGCACTTCAATTGCCTTGCGTCGATCGCGATCGAGTCCATCAAGCCACTGCAACAGAAAAATCAGCGCCAGGATCAGGATCAACAACACCTCAAAAGACATAACGGGCAACCCTCGGCAACAACAGGACTCGGAGAGATTTCAAAAACAGCAGGCGTTTTGGGCCGTTGCACCATTGGGCAACACCAGATGGCGTAACACAACTGGCTCGATGCTGCCACCAATTTGCCACAAACCACTCGCCAGCGGCCGATCGATTCTGGCTTCCTTGACGAGTGGGCGCAACTCCCGATCGGGGATCGCTGCTAAGGGTGAGCTGATCGATCGATCCCGTCGCCTGGTTTTCTGCCAACCCTCCCCGCTTTGATTGAATTCTTAACAAACAGCGCCAAATTTCCCGATCGCCCGACTGTTTTGGGGTGCGATCGCCCTCGGATCCGCCTTTGGGAAAGCCCAAACTGATGAGGGAGTCGAGCAAGTTTTGAGTTAAGGGCCGGGCTGGTCTAGGAAGTTATGTTTTGGTTTTGTTTTTATTTTTATATAAATTAGACCCTAAATTTGATTAATTTGGCTTAAAAACGCATTTATTTAATTTTGATAGGCTTTAAAATCCTTTTTTGAGTTTAGGGTCAGCTCTTAGGCTGCTGGCGCGGCCGGACAAAATTAGCCTTGCTTTCCTTTCGGGAAAAATCTGCTGATAATGCCATCGGTGGGGCAACCAACCGCGATCGCTCCAGGGCTGCCCACCCCCAACTCAGTTTTTTGGCTGCATTCCCGATTTTCGTTACCGCTGAGCTTCATTCGCGATTAATCCCATTCCCGATCGGCCCCTCTGCTCAGGCTTCAATGCTCCGGTTTTGATTTTTGCCATCTCGCTCATTTCGATCGCGCTCGGTCTGCCGGTTCAGGACTCGGGCAGCTCACCGAGATTGGCGAAGACTAAGCGAGATTGACCCCGCCTGACTGAGCTTGATCGAGCTTGACCGAGATTGATTGAGCTTGACCGAGACTAAATTCCCGTTGCATTCCTGCTCTAGTCCTGTTCCAACCAGATTTCCCCAGAGGACTCCCCCCGTGAAACTCGCTGTCTATGGCAAAGGTGGCATCGGCAAATCCACCACCAGTTGCAACATCTCCGTTGCCCTCGCCCGTCGTGGCAAAAAAGTGCTGCAAATTGGCTGCGATCCGAAGCACGACAGCACCTTCACGCTCACGGGCTATCTGATCCCCACGATCATCGACACCCTGCAAGCCAAGAGCTATCACTACGAAGACGTTTGGCCCGATGACGTGATCCACAAGGGTTATGGCGGTGTGCATTGCGTGGAAGCGGGTGGGCCGCCAGCCGGTGCAGGCTGCGGGGGCTACGTGGTGGGCGAAACGGTGAAGCTGCTGCGGGAGCTGAACGCCTTTGATGAGTACGACGTGATTTTGTTTGACGTGCTGGGCGATGTGGTTTGCGGTGGCTTTGCGGCTCCCTTGAACTATGCGGACTACTGCGTGATCGTCACGGACAACGGCTTTGATGCGCTGTTTGCGGCCAATCGGATTGCGGCTTCGGTGCGCGAAAAGGCGCGGACGCACAAGCTGCGGCTGGCGGGCTTGATTGGCAACCGGACTTCCAAGCGGGATCTGATTGATAAATATGTCAGCGCCGTGCCGATGCCGGTGCTGGAAATTTTGCCGCTGATTGAAGATATTCGCGTGTCGCGGGTGAAGGGCAAAACGCTGTTTGAGATGGCGGAGTCTGACCCGTCGTTGCTGCCGGTTTGTGACTATTACCTGAACATTGCCGATCAACTGTTGGCGATGCCGGAAGGCGTGGTTCCCGATGGATCGCCCGATCGGGAGTTGTTCTCGATGCTGTCGGACTTCTATCTGAATCCGCAAGAACCGAAGACAACGGAACCCGAACCCGAATTGATGATGGTGTAAGGGCGGAACCCCAGTCCAGACAAGGGGCTTCAGCCCTTTGCCCCCCAACGACGGGCGATCGGTTGGGCGATCGGCCAAAACAGGGCAAAACGTAGGGGCGCACCACTGTGCGCCCTCCGCCCAAGGCCCCACAATTCCCCCGCAACCGCTGCGCCCGGATAGGGATTAATCAGGTAGGCTCGATCGAGGTTTGATATCTCCAAAGTCCACCGATCTTCCGCCCTATGAACGTTGAACAGTTGCGCCGATCGCTCCGTCAAAAGTGGCTGGACTATTACCGCGATAACCGTTCCTGGTTAGCCCGCATGGCCATTTGGACAGAAAGCGAGTTGGGCCACCGCCGCCCCCTGTCGAGTTTTTTGTTGGCGACGGCGACGGTGCTGGAACCACGAGTGACGGAGTTGATGCCGCTGTTGGTGGATCTCAGCAGCGATCCCGATCGGGTGATCGAAGCGCTGGGGCTGGACTTTGACCCCGATCGGGAATTGGAGCTAGCCGCCAAGGCCGCCGCCCGCGAACGCCGCAACCGTCCCGCCATCCTGTTACCCGCCAGCGATCCTGCGCCGATCGAGTTTGCCCAACCCCCGATCGAACAGCTTGAGGAAACCGACTGCAATGGCCGCACCCGCGATGCTGAGCTGATTCCCATTTGGGAGCGATCGACCTTTTAAGTTCAGCGAAATTCAGGGTTCGATCGCGGTCAGGGTAGCGGGTTGCAGTCAAACTTCTGGATCAGGACGTACAGCCATACGCCCCTCCGATTCATCCCCCAACACTCAACCGTTTTACCTGTGAGGAACAGCCAATGACCGCCACGATCGAACCCAACACCCCCGCCCTCCAATTCGACTGCGAAACGGGCAATTATCACACTTTTTGCCCGATCAGTTGCGTCGCTTGGCTGTATCAAAAAATCGAAGATAGTTTCTTCTTAGTGATTGGCACGAAAACTTGTGGCTATTTCTTGCAAAATGCCATGGGTGTGATGATTTTTGCCGAGCCACGCTATGCCATGGCGGAACTCGAAGAAGGGGATATTTCCGCTCAGTTGAATGATTATGCAGAACTGAAGCGACTCTGTGAAGATATCAAGCGCGATCGCAACCCGTCGGTGATTGTTTGGATTGGCACTTGCACCACCGAAATCATCAAGATGGATCTGGAAGGAATCGCTCCCAAACTGGAAGCAGAAATCGGCATCCCGATCGTGGTGGCCCGCGCCAATGGGCTGGATTATGCCTTTACCCAAGGGGAAGATACGGTGCTGGCAGCCATGGTGCAGCGCTGTCCCGATGCCACCCAACAAACGCCCGCCGCCGCAGACGATCGCAACGCCATTCAAAAGTTGCTGAACTTTGGCAAAAAGAAAGAAGAAATCCAGGAAGACGAAGCGGGCTATGTGAACCATCAACCGCTGGTGTTGTTTGGCTCAGTGCCTGACCCGGTCGTCACGCAATTGACCCTCGAACTGAAGCGCCAAGGGATTAAATTAGCCGGCTGGTTGCCCGCCAAACGCTACACAGAATTGCCCGCTTTGGCCGAAGGCTACTACGCATCCGGGGTGAATCCATTCCTCTCGCGCACGGCCACGGCCTTCATGCGGCGGCGCAAGTGCAAATTGATTGGTGCACCCTTTCCGATCGGGCCCGATGGCACTCGCGCTTGGATCGAAAAAATCTGTGCTGTGTTGGGCATTGAACCCCAAGGACTGGCCGAGCGGGAAGCACAAATTTGGCAGAGCGTGGAAGACTACGTGCAACTAATTCGCGGCAAGTCGATTTTCTTCATGGGTGACAATTTGCTCGAAGTTTCCATGGCGCGGTTCCTGATTCGTTGTGGAGCAACCGTGCCGGAAATTGGCATTCCCTACATGGACAAGCGCTACCAAGGAGCCGAGCTGGATTTGTTAACCAAAACCTGTCAGGAAATGGGGGTGGAATTGCCCCGAATTGTTGAAAAGCCGGACAACTACAATCAAATTCAGCGCATCTATGATTTGCAGCCGGATTTGGTGATTACCGGCATGGCCCACGCCAATCCCTTGGAAGCACGCGGCATTAATACCAAGTGGTCGGTGGAGTTTACCTTTGCCCAAATTCACGGCTTCGGCAGCACTCGCGACATTTTGGAATTGGTGACGCGCCCCTTGCGTCGTAACGGCGCACTGAAGGAGTTGGGTTGGGACAAATTAGTCCGGGAAACCACCTCCGTGTAAATCCAAATAGCTCCTCACTTCATTTGCAACAGTTCGCTGCACGATCGCCCTTGGCCAGAGGCTCCCGGGTTAGGATCTTGATCCGACTCGATCCGAGCGATCGACCCGCGCCCGCAGGAGGACAACCCCCATGAGTGACCAAATGAAATGGGTCAGCGCCGTTTCCAAGCAACCATCCCTAGAAGCGGCCATTGATGAGGTCAGCCAGCGTGTTTTGGCCACCTTGGGGCAACCGCCAGATTTGTTGCTGGTCTTCATTTCATCGGCCTTTAGCAGCGAATATGCGCGGCTGATGCCCCTGCTGCGCGATCGCCTGCCTGCTCGGGCCATGGCGGGCTGTGGGGGCAGCGGCGTTGTGGGCAACCTGGATCCGCAACAGGTGGAAGAGGTGGAAGATGATCCGGCCCTCTGCGTGATGGCCGCTTGGTTACCCAACGTCACCATCCAAACCTTTCACATCGATCGCGAGGCCCTGCCCGATTTGGATGGGCCGCCCCAACCCTGGATTGAGGCGATCGGGGCAGACCCCGCCACGAACCCTAACTTTTTGGTCTTTGCGGATCCGGGGTTGGTGCAAATGAACGACCTGCTGCAAGGGCTGGACTATGCCTATCCTGGCTCCGTGACCGTGGGCGGCTTGGCCAGCGGGGACTCCTTTCGGGAAACCAAGCAACTCTTTGCGGACTATCGGGCCTATCGATCGGGCGCGGTGGGGGTGGCCCTCAGCGGCGATGTGGTGATTGAGCCGATTGTGGCTCAAGGCTGCCGCCCGATCGGTCAGCCCCTGTGGGTCACGGAATGCGAGCGCAACATCGTGATGCAAGTGTCGATTCAGATGGACAAAGACACGATCGCCGACAAACCCCAAGCCCCCCTCAAGGCCCTGCGGCAACTAATTGAGGAACTCAGCGACAAGGATCGCGAACTGGCGCAATATTCCCTCTTTGTGGGTTTGGCCCGCGATGCCTTTCGCCAAACCCTAGAACCCGGCGATTTCCTGATTCGCAACCTGTTGGGGGTGGATCCCAGCGGCGGCGCGATCGCGATCGGCGATCGAATCCGCCGGGGCCAACGGATTCAGTTTCATTTGCGAGACGCGGACACCTCCGCCGAAGACCTACGCGCCCTGTTGGAACGGTATTTGCGCGATCGCCCATCGGAACAGCCCGACCCGATCGGGGCCTTGATGTTTGCCTGTGTGGGCCGTGGCCAAGGGCTTTATAACAAAGCCAATTTTGATTCCTGCCTGTTGCAAAAATATTTGGGTCTGATGCCCGTGGCGGGCTTTTTCTGCAACGGTGAAATTGGCCCCGTGGGTGGCACAACCTTTATTCACGGTTACACCTCCGTTTTTGCCCTGTTTCGCCCCAAGGCCTAGCCATTCAACTTCGGGCAACTCAACTTAGCCTGTAGGGTGGGCAGTGCCCACCGAATCATTGCTCCATGGCATCTGCGATATGGCGTGCCAATTATTTCCAGTAAAGGCTGTGGTGCAACTCAGCTCAGGTTTTTCGCTTCAGTTCTTTCGTTCAAGTGAGCTAAAGTTAGTCATAGGTTAGAACAAAGGGTTGTTCTGGCCCGTTGGAGTTAGGAGTTTGAGTTGTGCGCGTCACCTTTCCCGCTTTGTTTCATGGCAAAACCCTACAAACTGCCCTCAAAGCGTTTGAATTTCCAGCAGATTTGGAGGCGCGCCATGCTCCCGTTAAAAATTGGGCAACAGTGCTCAAAAGCAACTCTTTAAAAGCCGTCAAAGAAACCTCGTTGCATGGCGATTTCCTGGGCGATATTTTCCGGGATGCCTTGGGCTATCGCAGCATTGTGGGTGGCCAAGGACAACATTGGGAATTGCACGCCGAAAAGCATATCGATGGCGGTGGCGGCTTTGCGGATGGGGCGATCGGGCTGTTTTCTGCGGTTACGGGTTCCGGCGGCAAACAAAAGCTCACCGGCCGTGTGGTGGCCCCCATTGAACTGAAAGGAACCAAAACCGATCTCGACACACGCCACAAAGGACAAGAATCCCCGGTGGAACAGGGCTGGCGCTATGCCAACTACACCATGGGTTGTCGCTGGGTAATTGTTTCCAACTATCGCGAATTGCGGCTTTATCACACCAACAAAACACCTGCTTGCTGTGAGCAATTTTTCTTAGAAGATTTAGCAGATTTGGAAGCATTCAAACGCTTTTATTTTCTGCTTTGTCGGGAAAACTTTTTGCCCGCCAGCGCCCATGAGGGCGATCGCTCGCGGCTGGATGAGTTGTTGGCAGAGTCCAACGAAGCCGAAGAAGCGATCACCGAAAAGCTCTACCAAGACTACAAAGATGTGCGCCAACAGTTGGTGCAGTTTTTTAAGGGTCGGTATAGCAAAGATTGGAGCGATCGACAGGCGGAGTTTATTGAAGCGGCCCAAAAAGTGCTCGATCGAATCCTGTTCATTGCCTTTTGCGAAGATCGAAAGCTATTGCCAGCCAAATGCCTCAAAGAGGCCCATGATTTTCATGACCCTTACAACCGATCGAGCATTTGGCAGCGATTCAAAGCCATTTTTCGGTGGGTTGACCAAGGCAACGATCAACCCCCCATTTCGGGCTACAACGGCGGTCTTTTTAAGCTTGATCCGATCGTTGATCAAGAGATTGAGGTTCCCGATTGGCTTTGCACCAGGCTCAAAAACCTGACGGCCTATGACTTTGACACAGAAGTTTCAGTTGATGTTCTGGGGCGAATTTTTGAGCAATCGGTCACAGATCTAGAGGAATTGCGATCGCTGGCGGCCGGTGAAACCTACAACGTCAAGCAAGGAAAACGCAAAACCCAAGGTGTTTTTTACACCCCAACTTGGGTGACGCAATACATGGTGGAAACAGCCTTAGGTGGCTATTTATCCAAGCGATCGGCATTGCTGCGCGATCGGCTTCAGTTAGATGCCATTCCTGAACGCAACACCAAGCAACGACAAGCAGCCGAACTGGCTTATTTGAAAGCTTGGCGCGAAGAACTCAAAACCATTCGCGTTTTGGATCCGGCCTGTGGATCGGGCGCTTTTCTCATTGCGGCCTTTAACTTTTTGGCGCGGCAATACGAAAAAATCAACACGGAAATTGCTAACTTACAAGGCGGAATTCGGGAAATTTTTGACCTGAACAAAGCAATTCTCAATCAAAACCTTTATGGGGTTGATTTGTCTTCCGAATCGGTCGAAATCACAAAGCTTTCCCTATGGTTACAAACGGCTGAAAAGGGGCAAGCGCTCACCAATTTGGATGACAACATCAAAGCAGGCAATTCAATTGTTGCCGATCGGGCAGTTGATCCCAGAGCGTTTGATTGGGAAAGGGCATTTCCAGAAGTGATGGCCGATGGGGGCTTTGATGTGGTGTTGGGCAATCCGCCCTATGTGCGCCAGGAGTTGCTATCGCCCTTTAAGCCCTATTTGCAAACCCATTATGCCTGTTATGACGGGGTAGCGGATCTCTATGTTTATTTCTATGAACGCGGGGTAAAGCTGCTGAAACCGGGTGGGATGTTGTCTTACATTGTCACTAACAAATGGTTGCGATCGGGCTATGGCGAACCGTTACGCAAGTTCTTTGCAGAACAAACCATTTTTGAACAAATTATCGATTTTGGCCATGCACCAATTTTTCGCGATGCGGACACGTTTCCTTGCATTATCGTGTTGCAAAAAGCTGCTCTAAATTTGCCAGATGCCGATGCGTCGGGATCGTTAACTACTCAATCACCGGACTCGTTGGCAGCAAGGGGCTTAAGCCCCTTGTTAGGATCTGGGGTACAGAATGAGTCTCAAATGGTGCTGGTTTGTGCGGTTCCTCGGGAGCAGCTAGAGGGCCTCAATTTGGCGCAATTTGTGGAGCGGGAGGGCTATGAAATCCCCCGATCGCGCCTGTCTGAAGCGGCCTGGAGTCTGGAAAATCCGCAGGTCGATGCGCTAATGCAAAAAATCCGCAGCGTTGGTGTTCCCCTCGTCGATTTCGCAGGAACCAAGCCCTATTACGGAATTAAGACGGGCTTTAACGAAGCCTTTTTAATTGACGATCAAACGCGCCAAAAACTGATTGCTGAAGATCCCAAATGCTCAGAAATCATCAAGCCCTACTTACGAGGTCAAGATATTGAACGTTGGTATCCGAGTTGGGAAAACTTATGGCTAATATTGACTAGACGTGGAATCAATATTGAAGAATATCCTGGAATTTCTCATTATCTCGCTAAGTACAAGCATAAATTAGAGCCTTGTCCGAAAGGTTGGAATACACAAACTCAGGGAAAATGGCAAGGTCGTAAGACTGGATCATACAAGTGGTATGAGATACAAGATCCCATTTCCTATATTTCTATTTTTGACGAACCTAAGATAATTTATCAAGAAATACAATATCATCCTTCTTTTTGTTGGGATAATTCCGGCAATTTGACAAATAATAAATGTTTTATTATCCCAACAGACTCCAAGTTCTTATTGGCAACTCTGTGTTCTCCTGTAATTTGGTGGCACAACTGGCAATATTTACCACATATGAAAGATGAGGCTTTAACACCGGCTGGGTTCTTGATGGAGAAATTACCGATCGCCCCGCCTACCGAACCAATCCGCCACGAAGCCGAAGATCTCGTTAGCGAATTGATCGAACTCACCCAAGCCAACCAAGAAGCAACCCGCGACGTAATGGGCTGGCTTGCCTTTGAATTCAACATCGAAAAACCCGGCCAGAAATTAGCCGACTTTGCCCAACTCAGCCTCGACGAATTTCGCGCTGAACTGAAAAAACGCTGCCCCAAAGGAACCGCGATCGGCCCCAAGCAAGTTAAATCAATTGACCTTGCCTATAGCGATTATGCAACCCCAATTCAACAGCGCAATGCAGAAATTTTGCGACGAGAACAGCGGCTTTCGGACTTGGTGAACCAAGCCTATCAACTCACTCCCGAAGAAATCGAATTGATGTGGAAAACAGCACCGCCCCGAATGCCCATCGCCCCGCCTAATTAACCCTCAAAATCAGCCAAGCGGCCCTGCCAGTGCCACAACGCCACAGGAACACGCTTGCCCTTCGCCTGAATCGACGGCAATGCTTGGCAGTGAATCTGTAGCTCGATCGGGAGTTGTTGATAGGCCGCATCCGATAGATAAAGTTGATGGGCAGGCGTGGCTCCCTCAATCCGCTTGGCCGTGTTCACCGTGTCCCCGATCGCCGTGTAAGTGCGCACCCCGTCGCTACCAAACAACCCTTCCACCACCGGGCCGTAGTGCAATCCACAGCCCGCCCCCAACCCTTCCGCCGACAGTACCGATCGCGCCGCCCGCTGCATCGCCACCGCCGCTCGCATCGCCTGGGGCAAATCTGCATAAATCACCATCACCTCATCCGCCGTGAACGTGACCCGCAGCGGCCGATGCACCGTCGCCACCGGTTCCACCACTTGGTAGTAACAATTCAGCACCTGCGCCACCCGCTCCGGCCGCGCCGCCTCACACCAAGTCGTGAACCCCCGAATATCCATAAACACGATCGCCCGTTCCACCCGCTGAAAGGTCAGGGCCGACGGATTGGCGATCGCTGAAGTCACCACATGATTGCCCATGCCCCATTGGGCCAAATTGCGCAAAATGGCCGCAGTTTCCTGAGTTTGTTGCTGTTGCTGAGCCAGTTGCAGCGATTGCAACCCCAACAACACCCCCAAAAACACCAGCGCTGAAAATAGAAATTCGTGGCTTGCGCCCGTAAAAAAGATTTGAATATAAGTCAACGTCACCGGCTCTTGGTGCAACGCCGCCGTCGTAATCAAATAGGCAACCCACACCATCACCGTGCGGGCAATGCTTTCCAGGGGCAATAGATATCGAGTGATAGCAGGCTTCCAGGCCAACCTGAGTCCCTGGGCAATGGCCACCAACGAGCAAAACCCCCAAAGCATCCAATGACTGGGATTTTCAAAAAATTCCCAACCATCCAACGGTAAATCAACCAGCGTGTAGCAACTAGGGCCAATTAAGTTGCCCCAAAATGGATGAATCTTGCGTTGGCTGAGAAACCAAGATTGCACAGTAAAAGCCCCAATCAAGGACCAATCTGCAATGTCATTGATGGAGGCATGCCAGCCATCTTTGGCGATATCAGACAAAATTTTCAGAATCAGGAAGTGGCCACTGTTGCCCAAAAATTCCTGCCAGAAAGCTTGCCAGGGTGTGCCGTGAAATCGACGATTCAGCAGGTGATCTAGATTGAGGCTAGGAAGCTGTTGAGGAGAGCGATCGGTCATAAATTTCGGGTGATGGGTGCTGACATCAAGAAGCAACCCGACGATCCCTTAGCCTATTCCAGCGGCTTTGGGCTGCGCTTTGGTTTAAACCATCCCAACATCGAGATACCCGTCAGGATTAAAGCCAACAAACCCAACCCATCCAAGAGAGGATAAATCGCTTCCAGATGGAAAATTTCACCCGTATGAATATCCATCAAGAGGCTGCGTTTAATTCCGGGCAGATGCCATTCTTCCACCAAGGTGGCCAACATGCCCGTAATCACCGTCAAGATCAGGGGCAACAGCAAAATGGGAGCCAGAAATCGATGATATTTGCGTTGGTATTTCTGGAATGTTTGGAAATTTTTGAACATGGGCGATCGAGCCTCTAGAAACAAGTTGCCTGAACCTGGCAAATCACGCGATCGGTTCAGGCCTGATCTGCAAGCAACAACACCAGCAATCAAAATCAAGGAAATTGGCTGATTTTGCCCTATTTCGCCTGCCCGATCGCCCCTTCCAAACTGCTCAGAGCCGTCAGGGCTTTGGCTTTATCCAAATTGCCGCCCAGTTGCCCGCTCACACCGTCCATCGCTTCCTCGATCGCCTCATAGGCCTTGGGATTTTTTTCCTTAATCCCATCTTCAACGGGCTTCCAAGCGGTTTCAAATTGCTCAAATTCCGTTTTGGCCTTGGCTGCGTCTCCTGCTTCCACCGCCGCCCGGGTTTTGGTTACCACGGCGGTCAATGCGCTGAGGTCACCGCCGGCCGCCGGACTAGGGGCAGGGCTGGCGGCCGGTTCAACGGGACTGGCAACGGGGCTAGCGGCGGCCGACTCGGCGGGGCTGGCCGCAGGGTTGGCAGCGGTTTGGGAACTGCAACCGGCGCTGGTCACAATGCTGAGGGCGGCAACCAAGGCCAGGGTCAAACGCCCCCGGGTCAGGACTCTTGCCGGTGCAGAAGATGAGCGAGCCAAGGGAAGCAAGGACATGAACATTCTCCAAGAGAGGTAGCGGCTGGGCGATCGGGATTGCAAAACTCGCGTTTTCAGCGATTACCTAAACCGTAACCAACAAAAACGACAAACTCATGACAGCCACAGAGTTGGGATTGTGGGTCTCTCTTGAAGAAGGTTATTAGCGCGATCGACGGCGACCACCCGCCCAAGGCGGCGGCCCCGATCGCCCTCGCAATTGCACCGTTTCTCCGTTGGCTAATTGCACCCAAAATGCATCCAATTCACCATCATCCAACTCGCCTTCAACGGTGAGCTGATCGCCCACGGAAACAGGTAAATCGCGCCACCAACGCGGCCCCGCATCCACGCGATATCGCCGGCCATTGGCCTCCACAATCCACTCATTTTCGTCCCGCTCGCCAAAGCGAATCACCCGGCCCGAAATGCGAATGATGGGGTCATCATCCCAGTCATTATCATCATCCTTGGAGCGATTCCATGCCTCAATCCTTTGATTTTGCCGTCCTTGATCCGGTATAGATTGCCCCCCAATCAGCGTGATTTGAATCAAAGGCTCTGAGCGAGATTCGGCCAAGGCAGAACCTGTCATGATGATCAAAGGTGCAACGCTACCTAGGGCGAGGAAAAGCAAAGGCTGCTTAAGGTTAAACATGGAATTTCTCCAGTGATGTGAAGTTCAGGCAACAGATTTGAGAATCAAACTCAAGAACCATCTATGGCAAGCCTGAGATAGTTCAATTGAGTCCATGGTGCTCGAATGACTGAACAAGGGATCTGGTTGACCTAAAAACCCACTTGAAGCCGTTGAAAGGTGTTAGCCATACTCTTTACTAAATCTGGGGTTGCATTGGGAGCTGGCAACCGTCCTTCAGCAGCTCCATTGAAGACAAAATGTTCCCAGCCCGATCGCACGGTTCCTGCTTGTCGTGCCAGACGAACATCGGGATTTTGGTCTAGATAGAATTGCTCGTTGAACAGATTTTGAGCACGCCCTTCAACGGCTCCATTGTTCACGAAATGCTTGAGGGCGGGAATGTTGCTGCGGGCTACATCGGGAAACTGAGTGAGGTAGCCTTGGGGGCTAAACCACTGACCGGTGAGTTGATCCCATTGCAAACCCGGCCGACTGGTGAAGCTCTGCAGCCGATCGGTTTGAGAAATCGTGGTGGCGGTGGCGGAAAGTTGACCTAAAACAGGAGTTCCGTTGGTTCGGGCGATCGCGCGGGTGTCAATTTCTTGGGGATTATCCGATTCCCAGTCCCACACCTGAACTTGAACGGTTTCGCCAGGATTCAAACCAAGGCGATCGGCTCGCACATCTTCAGGATCAATGCGCCATTGACCATTAGGAGTATTCAGCAGAAAGTCATCCCCTTGATCTACAAATCCAGCCACGGTTCCTGTAATAACTTGACCGATCGTAAAAGGGCTACTGAAGGATGCGTTGGACTGATTCAGGTTGGTGCTCATGATGTGTGGTGGGAGCTACTTTAAAGTCATCACGGTTTCAGCCTAGGGAGAGAAGATGACAAAAAAGTGACAACCAGCCATGACCCAGCCAGTCTGATTTCCGTCCACTAACTAATCGTGAAAATGACTCATCAGGGCTAGGGCAATTGAGTTTGGCTGCTCGATACAACAACCGGCAAGGTGACGGTGAAGCAACTGCCTTGGTTCAGTTGGCTGCGGACGGTGATTTGGCCCTGGTGCGATCGGGCGATCGCCTGGGCGATCGACAGGCCCAGCCCCGAACCGCCTTCCCGGTGCGATCGCACCCGATCGGCCCGCCAGAGCCGATCGAACACTTGGGGCAAATCCGCCGGGGCGATGCCGATGCCCGTGTCGTGAATTTCGACCCGCACTTGCCGATCGCGCCCGATCGGGAGAATCACCACCCGCACCCGGCCGCCCGCTGGCGTGTATTTGAGGGCGTTATCCAAAAGGTTGCCAAACAGCCGCCACAGCAACAGCGGCTCGCCCAACACAACGGCGGGGGCCAGCTCACCGGTCAGCTCCAGTTGCTGCACGGCGGCCCGATCGGCGTAGGTTTCGATCAAAGACTCCAGCAATTCGGGCAGGTCGATCGATTGGCGTGGGTGGGCAGCAGCTCCGGGGGTGTCCTGACGCGCCAACAGCAATAGGTCTTCCACCAGTTGAGTCATTTGGCCGGTGGCGTTGTGAATCGCCGCCAGCTTGGCCACATCCGCCGGGTCAATCCGTTCGGGATGGGATTGCATCACTTCCACCGAGGTGCGAATGGCCGTCAGCGGCCCGCGCAACTCATGGGAGGCATCGGCGGTGAATTGCCGCAGTTTCCGAAAGCTGGCTTCGATCGGCCGCAAGGATTGCCTGGTCAGCCACAGACCCCCGATCGTACTCAGCCCGATCGCCAGGCCCGAGCCGATCGCCAGGCCCGTTCCCAATTGCTGGATGGCGCTGTTGATCGGGTCGATCGATTCCGTCACCCGCACATAGCCCCGGAGTTTGGGGGGCTGCTTTTCCCCGTCATAGAACGGCGTGGTCAGAGTGCGGAGTTGTTGATCTTGGGCGATCGCCCCTTGGGGATGAGCGATCGGGGCCAGGGGCCAGGTGGGAAATATCCGACCTTGGCGAGCCAACAATTTGCCCCGCGCATCAAACCACTCCACCCCCTGATCCAGTTGCTGCAAACTTTGCCAGGGAATATCCAAATCCCCATCGTTATCCAGGCGCGGCCGCAGTTCTTCCCGTTCTTCAAAAAAGCGATCGTCTAAAAAGTTGGCAGCATTGGGGCGATCGGTATTAAGGGTTCTTGCCTGATTTTGATTCGCTTGATTTTTGTCCTGATCTTCATCCTCATACTCATCTTGATCGTCGTCTTCATCATCTGATTCTTGCTCTCTTGCTCGCTCTTTTTGCACTTGCTTTGCTTGCTCTTTTTTGGCTTTTCTTTCCTGCTTTGCTCGCTCTTTTGCTTGCTGCCGATCGTCCTCGTCGCTGTCGTCGCTGTCGTCGTCAAATTGCTCTTCGTGGGCTTCCTCGATCGCCTTCAAACTGTGGCCGGCCGCTTGAGCCAACACCAAAAGCTGTCGATCGACCTGCTGATAGAGGCTATAGATCAAAAACTCGATCGCCACGATCGACCCCAGCCCCACCACCGTCGTCATCACCGCCAAAAACGACAGCAACAACCGCCGTCGCAGGGCCCGAAACTGGGTGGCTTCCGTGGCCGCCAGGGCAGTTCCAGGGCGCGATCGCTTAAGAACCCGCGTCCAGTTCCGGCAGTTGTGGATGAAGTCGGTAGCCCATGCCATAGCGCGTTTCGATTGCTGTTTTGGGTGCGCCTGCTTCGGTTAGTTTTTGGCGCAGGCGGCGGATGTGGGCGGTGATCGCTTCTTCGGTGGGTGGCTCGTCAAAGTTCCACAGGTTATCGAGAATGCTGGCGCGATCGAACGTGCGGCCCGGATGGCGCAAGAACAATTCCAACAGGGCATATTCCTTCGGTGACAGGGCGATCGGCTGGTGGCGGTAGGTGACTTCGCACGATCGCGGATCCAGCGCCAACGCCCCCCAACTCAGCACCGGATTGGTGGCCACGGTTCCCCGCCGCAACAGGGCCCGCACCCGCGCCAAAAATTCCGACAAGTCAAAGGGCTTCACCACATAATCATCGGCCCCCGCATCGAGACCATCCACCTTGTCGCGGCTGGTGTCTCGCCCGGTCAGCAGCACGATCGGCACGGTTTGCCCAGCGGCTCGCAGTTGCCGACAGAGTTCCACCCCGCTGAGTTGGGGCAGCATCCAATCCAAAATCAGCAAGTCATAGTCCAGGGATTGGGCCAACTCCAGCCCCGATCGCCCATCGCTGGCCAGGTCTACGGTGTAGTGGCGATCGCGCAGGGCCTCGGCCAGGGGCTGCAAGATCCGATCGTCATCCTCCACAAGCAAAATCCGCATGACCTGTGATCAATCCTCTGGGCCCGATCGCCGTGATTGGAGTATGGCAATTATTACCAATTAAACCGGCGATCGAACCGCGAATCAAAGCGATCGCGCTTGCGGGCATTGCAACTGCGACAAAGGGTTTGCAAGTTACTAATGTCGTTGGAGCCACCAGCGGCAAGAGATTTGATGTGGTCAATTTCTAGGCGATCGCGGCAGCCGCAACTTTGGCATTGGTGATTGTCGCGATCGAGTACAAATTGTCGAACGGCTGGATCGATTTTGATGCGGGGAGTTTTGGCCATTTGCTATTCCTCTGCCAATCGCCGAATTTCATCTAACGGAGAGTCAGCCGGTTCAATGCTGGCTTCTAATAAGGGCAATTCTGGCGTTTCTAGTTCTGGCTCTGGTTCATCGGGACAAAACTCGATCCTTAATCGCAAAGTTCCTGACTCCCACTCATTTTGCCCAAACCTCAACACTTGTCCTTCAACGCCTTCTTCAGTGAACCACTGCCCCCGCCCTTCAGTCCAACGATAGTTGCCATAACCCCTTACATAATTCTCAACCACACTAGAGAGTCCTCTCATGAACTCTTTAACTGTGCAGGTTTCATTGGTTATACTGATGTGTTGAGCAGTAGAGATGGAGATCACCTCACCTAGCTTCATTAATTGATGATTCTCCACTCTGACTACCTCCAAATATAGTGCCAAGAGAATTAGATTCTTACGAATCTTTTTGGCGCTGAATTTTGCACCACAACTCAACTTACAGATTAATCAAATTCGTAACTGTCACGCTACGAGTCAATTTTAGTGCGAGGTGTTTTGGCCATTGCTATTCCTCTGCCAATCGCCGAATTTCATCTAACGGAGAATCAGCCGGTTCAATGCTGGCTTCTAATAAGGGCAATTCTGGCGTTTCTGGTTCTGGTTCTGGCTCCGGTTCATCAGGACAAAACTCGATCGACAACCTCAACCGCCCCGACTGCCACCCTTTTTTTCCATATCGCAGAGCTTCTCCCCTGATGCCTTCTGTAGAAAACCATAAACGGCGGTTGGAGTTCCACTCAATAGTGGATATGTTATAGCCGGAATAGTGTTGCAGTGCATTGGCAATAACCTGTAGGAATTCTTGAACTGTAGAGGTTGGGTTTTTTAAGCCAATTTGATATCTCATTTCGCATGAGATCACTTCATGTGGTTTGAGAGATGTAAATTCCTGGGGCATAGTTTTAACAAGTCCTGACTAAGGATAAGACTCCGGATCAACTTTATCCATCAGCCAATCTACGAATTTCATCTAGAGGCTGATCAGGGTTGCCAGTCAAGGACTCTACTTCGTCTGGTTCATCTGGCTCAAAAAGCAATGTTAGCCGCAGTCGTCCAGATTTCCATTTTGGTGCGCCTAGTCTTAAAACTTGGCATTTCATTCCTTCTTCTGAGAACAAAATTCTAAGATCCCCACCAAGGCGATCATTGATAATTTTTTGAATTTCTGAGATCTGGCTAGTGGGACGATTATTGATATAGTAGCCATACTCCATCGTGACCACTTCGTTGGACAAAAGTTCTTGCATTTTAGAAAAATCCATGATGAATAACCTCTTGAAGATTACAGTTCTACTTCTACCCTATTCCCCAGCCAGCTTACGTAGCTCATCCAACGTCGAGTTGGATCCTTCGGGGTTAGTAATCTCTTCTTCTTGATCTGGATCAAGCTCAATTTCCAGAAAGAAACGCACCTTCCCTGACAGCCATTGTTTTTGACCAGGACGCAAAACCCTACAGGGAAAACCATCCGAAAAAGCAGCCTTTTCTAAGTCCTCATCGTAGGTTTCTTCCAAGTTGGCAGTCATATCCGTAGCCAAGCAAGTCGAAATTTCCACAAAGGGCAAGTTGCCATCATCCGATCGAATGACATCCTCGGCATCAAGACGATAAACAATTGGCTCAGTCATTCAAAAATGCCTCAAAAATCTTGATTTCTGTCACTAGACAAGATGCTCAAGCCCCTTGCTGCCAAACACGGTTGGGGCTAGTTTACCAACTCAACGATCGGGAGTTGGTAGCGATCGCACCCCATGGATTGCAAACAGGAATCGATCGCCTCCACCGCTTGGTTATAAGTCGCAATTTGCTCCTGCAAAGCAGCTTTTTGTTCAGCCAGTTGCTCCAGTTGCTCTTGGGCTTCCTTCTCGATCGTTTTTTCCAAATGGTTACGGGCGATCGTGTATTGCTGCAAAATCACCTCTTCGTATTCCACCGCCACAGGCAACAGTTGCGACTTCAGAGTTTGGCTCACCGCTTGGCGAAAGGTGCTTGTCACGGTGCGCTTGACCTTGGGGGCAAAGTCGAGTTCTAACAATTGGCGAATGGCGGGTTCTGCTTCCACCATTGGCAAAAAGTCATAGCCCACAGAAGTTTGGCGCAACACTTCCCGAAACTGATAGAGCGAAACCGAGCCTTCCTGATAGAAATCGGGACTTTCGCGCACATAGCGATCGCACTCAGTGCTCGCCTCGCTGCGAAGGGCTAATTGCACGGATTGTTCGATCGCCTTCAATCGATCTTCTAGCCCCGCATCATCCCCCACCAATCGGCATAGCTCCCGATAATAATCCTGATGGCGGATTCGATCCATCAACAATGAAAAGAGCCGACGAATCACCCGATCAATTTCCGCAGTTAGCACTTCTTCTAGTTCATTGGCTAAGTAATAGAACGCCTCAACCAAAATTGCTAACAAAGGAGCGGTGGAATTGCGTGGATGAGCCAACGTAGCTCGCTGATAAGCTTGCTTGACGGAAAATCCATTCAGCAGCTCTCCCATCCGTCCTTGCATCCGCACCTGCAAATTGCGGAAATCGTCTTCAAAGCTGACACATTGATTGGTGACAATCTCGTTAACTTCACGCTTTAAATGATCTGCAAAATTTTCGGCTAGGCGCTTCAGATCGGTGTTGAGTCGATCGAGCCGATTGCTTTTAATGCCTTCGAGTTCCGTGGGCTGGCTATCGAGTTCTCGGTAGCGATCGCTATACAACCGACGCAGGGCCACGCAAAGGGGCTGTAAATCATTGGCCAAAGTCGAGAAAAGTTGCGGCCGCTTTTCTTCCGTTAAATAGCGCGTGATGCCCTCTCGAAATACTTCAATGCCACTGTCATGAATCAGTTGATCCACCAGGGGTGAACCATATTCACCCAAAATCCGAACATAGTTTTCGTTTTGGCTTTCATAGTTATTAACCGAGATCCGAAAACGATTGGCCGGTAATTTGCCAGAACTGGAGCAATAGCGATTGAATTCATAGACAAACTGCGGTGTTTCTTCGGCAATTTCTGCACTTTTGATGCTGCTGGCAAAAATGCTGTCGAGGCCGAAGCGATCGCCCGCACTGGTTTCTCGGAGTTGGCTGCCATAGAACCCCAGCAGCCCACTGGTTTTATAGAGCCGCTGTCCATCTCGAAACTGACTGGAAATCAGAGACTCTAGGCGTTGCCGCAGTTGAACGTTGTACCAAGTTTCATCAATGCGATTGAAAACAAAAAAGACCCGATCGCGAATTCCCGAATTGCTGCGCATCGCTTCCAGGAGTTCGGTTTCCTCTTTCGTCATGTCACCCGCTGCGGCTGGCTTCAGCACTGCAACCACAGCGGATGTATCTTCATTGCTAATTTTGCTGTAGGTGAGGGCGGCATCCTTTTTAACTGGTGCATCAATCCCTGGCAAATCAACCAGGACGTTACCATCTTCCAACAAAGGATGATAGCAGTAATATTCCACCCGTTTGAGCACAGCGCTGTTGCTACCCCGGCGAGCATAGGCCGCAGCATCTTTGAGGTTAGTGAAATTGAACTGCTCCATTGAGTAGGTGGTGTTGCTGGTGGGATGAATGCGATCGCGATTAGCCCACCAGCCTTCAATCAGTAACTTGAGCGCTTTTGCCTGTTTAGCCCGTTCAGACTTAGATTCACCGCCTTCTTTTTCAACCATCTTTTCACAAGCAGTGAGAATGGTTGAAACCGTCTCTTCTCGGTTCAAATCAATTGTAGAAGAAACCCCCAGACGCTCTAACAAAACCTGCACTTCTTCGTGGATTTCAGCCGCACTGGCAAAGGTCAATACAACCCGTTCGCGATCGCTCGGTGCATAGGCGATATAACATTCAATGCCGGTGGCGTGACCTTCGGCACTGTAGAGCAATTCTCGACCGAGCAAGGCGTTAATCAGCATTGATTTGCCAGCGCTGAAAGCCCCCACAAAGGCCACTTCAAAGGTCGGGGCGATCGCCTTACGCAGAGATGTATGAACTGACGTAATATCTTGATTCTGGAGTGTGGACTCTTGCTCAACCAGATGCACAATGGCTTCAACGGATTCCTGGAGATTCTGACAAGCTGCGATCTGATTGCTATCCAATTGAGCCATGGGATTTCCAACCAATTGAGATCGGTTTAAAGATTCAGAGAATACTGGCGAGAACAAAGGTTGCTGTTTGAGTGAGCCTTTGTTCTCGCAAGTGGCTGAGATTAGGATAGCGCAAAACAATACCTATCCCATTTATAGGGTCGCACAATACGGCTTTTTTGAACCTTAATTAACATCCTAAACTTTAAGTGGCTGCATCAGGTTGAGAGGTACGAAAAATCGTCAAGTTGGCAGAAGTTGGGCTACCGTTTTTTGCACATCAACCCAATCGATCTCAGTCAGAATCCGGCCGATCGCCCGATCGCCCCCGGCCCGGCCCGAGCGCCCAGGAGCGCCGCCGCCACACGGACACCATCAGCCCCACACAAATCAGGCAATAGGTGCTTGTCCAGGCGCTTTGCAGCAATAAAAAACTGAGGCTGGGGTTAGCGAGCTGTTCGCTGACGGTATTGCCCACGGCTAGCCCGATCGCCCAGCCGATCGCCAACTGCACCGATCGCTTGGCCGCCACAAATTCCCGCTCATCCAAACCCGATCGCCGCAGGGCCAGCAAGGCCGGCAACCAACCGGCGATCGGCGCATAGTAGAGATACAGGCGCAGCCGGGAGCCGATCGGGTCGAGATCCCGATCGCGCACCCCCAACTCGGTGCGATCGATCAGGGGCGGCACATCCTCGGGCGGCTGGTGCATTTAGTTGGCTCCCTTCGTCCACCAAGCGAGGGCATACTCATCACTTTGACCCACAGCCGCCTCCTTCAGGGCCACGCGCACCCGATAGCGGCCGGTTTTGGGCACTTCACAAAACACATGCTCCACGCTGTCCACGGAGCTGATCGATCGACAGGGGTTGGTGGTGGTGGCCACGGTTTCCCCTTCCGGAATCAGGTACAGATCAAAATCACTCAGACCTTTGTTCACAAAACCTTCCCCCCGATCGAACCGGCCATTGTTATTGCGATCGAGCAATTCCACATGGCGGCTCCAAGTGAGGGTCAAGGCCGCAAAGCTGCCGCCCTGGAGCGGTTGGGCGATCGGGTAGTCGTGAACGGCCGGTTGGTCATCCTTCAGGGCCAAGGATTGGAACGCCCAGCCCACCAAGGGCACAGCCTCGCCCGGCTGCCATTGACCCGGTGCAAACTGTTGATAGGCCCGGTAGGCATTTAGTTGACCCGCACCGATTTGTTCATCGAGCGGAATCGTCGGATCGCTGGAGGCATCGGAATCGAGCCAGGTTTTCTCGTCTTCGCGCCACACATCCCGGGTCATGCCCAACCGGTTGCCATCTCCCGCGTCCTTGGCCTTGTCTGCGGAATTCATCAGCACCGCTTTCATCACCTGGTGGCGACGGGCATCTTTGCTCCAACGGGCTTGCTTTCCGGCAATTTGCCGCTCGGCCCATTCCTGAAGCAGGGCCACGGTGGCGGTGACATGGGGAGTGGCAAAACTCGTGCCGCTGGCATAGATCACCTGGCCGCTCAGTTCATACAGCCCCACATCGGCCCCCGGAGCCACCAGCCCGATCGACCGCCGCAACCCCGCATTGCTTTCGAAGCCCACCAAATGCCGACCAACCCCCGTGACCACGTTCCCCAGGTTGGCAAAATCCAACTTGGAAAACTGCCCCCGAAACCGCCGGGTAAAGGCCACATTGATGCCGTTGAAGGTGTCCGTGGGAATTGAAATGCCCCCATCGCCCTGATTGCCCGCAATCAGATACAGCACTTCATGGGCCCGCGCCGACCAATCCACACAAAGGGTGAGCAGGGAATTGCCATCCAACATGGCGTTCAGTCGCTGATCCTGGCTGAGGGGTTCGCCAAAACTGAAGTTAATGGCTCGCACATCGCCATGGTTTTGCAGGGCCACGGACTGGCTAGCTAAACATTCCCCAATTTGGCCATTGCCTTCGGATGGGCCCGTGGCTGCGGAATAGAGCATGGCCCCAGGAGCCACGCCCCGCGCCAATTTCCCCGATCGCCCAATCATCACCCCCGCCACACTGTGGGCATGGCCATCCACATATTCATCGGGCCCTGGCCGCTCTTCCAAAACCAACAGGCCCGCAGTTCGAAAGTCATCCGCGTTCCCCACCGCTTTGTCGTAGCCAAAACGACCGGGCCGACCAATTTCCACTTGGCCAATGCCAATTTTGCGGCCGGTGATGTTGTAGGGCGCTTGGTGCAGTCGATCGGAATCGATGCCATCGGGCCCTGTGGACAGCGGCAACAGCACGGCGGGCAAAGTGGCGCTGGCGGTCGTGGCGATCGAGCAGCCGATCGCCCCTAACAACACCAAGCGCCCAGTCCGAATCAGGGCTTGGCCGAGGCGATCAAATTGGAGGGAAAACAAATGGCGCGATCGACCCATAACTCCTCACTGATAGCTGATGAAAGCTGACCAAATTGCTGGCTCAATTAAGGCAACGAACAGATTTTGGGCAAATTTTGGACGAACCTTGGGCGAACAGATCCTGATCCTGTCTTGATCGTGGATAGATCGGGGATACTGTTTGGGTTGTAGCGCGATCGCTCGTCAAGAAACCCTGAAAAACCTGCAAGTTTTAACAAATATTGTTCATATTCTGTTAAAACAAATACAATTTCTACCCTTGCCCGCCCCCAGAGGACGCACCCACCATGAGCCAAAAGCCCATCGTCGTCGCCCCTTCCATTCTATCCGCCGATTTCAGCCGCCTGGGTGAAGAAATTCGGGCCGTAGATGCTGCCGGTGCTGATTGGATCCACGTTGATGTCATGGATGGTCGCTTCGTGCCGAACATCACGATCGGCCCGCTGATCGTTGAAGCCGTGCGTCCTCACACCCAAAAGCCCCTCGATGTCCACCTGATGATCGTCGAGCCGGAAAAATATGTGGATGCGTTCGCCAAGGCCGGCGCTGACCACATCACGGTTCACGCAGAGCACAACGCTTCGCCCCACCTGCACCGCACCCTCGCCCAAATCAAGGAAGCCGGTGCAAAGGCTGGTGTGGTGTTGAATCCTTCGACCCCGCTGGAATTGATTGAATACACGCTGGAACTGTGCGACCTGGTGTTGATCATGAGCGTCAACCCCGGTTTTGGCGGCCAGAAGTTCATCCCCGGTGTGTTGCCGAAGATTCGCAAGCTGCGTCAAATGTGCGATGAGCGCGGTCTCGATCCTTGGATTGAGGTGGATGGCGGCCTGAAGGTGGACAACACCTGGCAAGTGCTCGAAGCGGGTGCAAACGCGATCGTGGCCGGTTCGGCAGTGTTCAATGCGCCGGATTATGCCACCGCGATCGAAGGGATCCGCAACAGCAAGAACCCCGCCACTCGCGAGCTGGCTGCGGTCTAGGATTTTTCGGGTGGCCAATGGGCTGGCGATTTTCGATCATTGCAGATTGATCGCCCGCCCAAAGCCATCAATCAAGATTGCTGTAGTAGCGTGGCTGCCTTAATCCGCTGGGTTAAATGACATGGCTGTTACCGTCACCTGATCGTTAAGCAGCAAGGGGCTTAAGCCCCTTGTTACCACGACTGGCTCCGCAACTTTGACCCAATGCATTAAGCCTGTCGCGCTAGTAGCTAGACCATCACTCACCACTCAATCAATATCAATTACGATGAGCGATTTTAGCCAATTCAGGCGATCGCTCATCTTTTTTTATTAAGGTTTCGTTTGAGTTTTTGTTTGAGGTTTTGCTTTTGATTGTTTGAGGTTTTGCTTTTGAGTTGTTGGCTTAAGCTGTTCACTTATTTTTTGCTTAAGCATTTTGTCTATCGCTGATCTATTTTTTTGCTTAGTGTTTTCCTTAAGTTTTTGGTTATAACGCCATTCGAGTTTCGATCGCCCAGCGTGCCAGTTCTGTGCGGTTGCTGAGTCCCGTTTTGCCTAACATATTGCTAACGTGACTTTCGATCGTGCGTTGGCTGACACTCATCAATTCAGCAATTTCCCGATTCGCCATGCCCCGCGCCACCAACTGCACCACCCGCGACTCCGTGGGGGTCAGTTCCACGTCTTTTGGCACTTTGAATTTGGGCGATCGATCTCCCTTGGCTTGATAACGAATTAACCGGGAAGCCTGTTTCAAAGAAGACTCGACTTGGGCCACCAATTCTTCCGGTTCAAAGGGCTTGGTCATGTAGATATCGGCCCCCGTGGTCAGCCCCTTAATTCGATCCTGGCTTTGACCCTTTGCCGACAGTAACAGCACCGGAATCCAGTTCGTTCGCGGGTCTTGGCGCACGGATTTCACCAGGCTGTAGCCATCCATTTCCGGCATCATCACATCGCAAATGATCATATCTGGCAAATCTTGCTCAAGCTGTTCCAGGGCCTCGCGACCGTTGCTCGCCGGAATCACCACATATCCGTGAAATTCCAAATAATCTTTGACGAGCAAAATCAGATTTGGATCGTCATCGATGAGTAAGATTCGTTTTTGAATACCAAGATTGCTTCTTCTCATAGGAAGCGAAAAGATCTTTAGGAAGAGCGGAAGTTAGCACGATCGAGTGCGATCGCCTACCTTTTTAATCACTCAGGTTAATTTCAGTCCCGTTGAATGAGCTGCTCAAGGAGCTGCATAGCCCAAGGAACTGCATAGCCTACGGGTCGGGAATTTAAGGGGAAAATTAAATTCACCGCAATTGTTCACAACCACTTCACTGCCATTTCACCAACATTTCACCAAAACTTTGTCGCAATCCGCCGCAGGAATGCGCCGCAATCATACGACTAGGATGAACTTAGGGTCGTGGTCGTTGGGCCACGGGCAGGAAATCCGAAAAACCAACCACGGCTGGACAAGTTAACCAGCTACGGACAGGATTGATGGGTATTTTTTTAACCTGCCTCCTAGTTTAGGGCAATGCTGGTGTTGAGTGCTACCAGTAATTTCGCTAGGCAGTCCTGATTCCCGAGTGCAACGGCTGCCCAGTTCCGCCGCTCAGGGAGCCATTTGGGGCAAAGATCGCTCAAAGAAAGCCAAGGACTGCACAACACGCCCACCAATGAGATGTTCCTGAATGATCTGCTCAATCGCGGCTGGAGTGGCGCGTCGGTACCACACGCCTTCGGGATAAACCAGCAGGATTGGCCCTTCCGTGCAAACCCGCAAACAGTTCGCTTTTGTCCGAAAAACCACGGAGGATGGGGAAAATTCTGAACCTGAGGGGTTGCCTGGGCCGGTTCCGTCAAGACCCAGTTCTCGCAATCGGCGCTTCAGATAGTCCCAGGATTCTAGGCTGGCATCCTTGGGGCAGCAAAGGGGTTTGGTTTGGTCGGCACAAATGAAAACGTGGCGTTCGATGCGATCGATTCCCAATGTCCGCACCACGGGCAGGAGCGATCGGGCCTCCTCGGTGGGGGAATTGGTTTGGGCCTCGGCAGGGCAAGGGGTTGAGGCATCGGGATCGAGATCGGGTCGATCGGCCTCTGGGTTCGCAAGGGAAGAGTGCAATGGGGTTGCCATGGGGCAATGCAGTGGGGCTGAGGGTGGTTGGCAAGGTGTGCCGGGCGGCGGGTGACGTACTGGGCGGGGCGATCGAGATCTTTCCAAGTTACGCCCTGGTTGCCAGTTCGGAAACCCGTACAGAGGGGTCTGTTGTCAGGCCCCATGGTCTCCAGTAAATTAGCACTCGGATGGAGAGAGTGCTAAAAGCCGTTGGTCAGGCTGCGACAGACACCCTGTCAGCACCGCGCAGTTAGCACTGCGTAACCATGGGTTTTCAGCCTTTCGCCTATCCGCTTCACCATTGGTCTAGCTTTTCACTTCAAACCTCTGGAGACAGATTCTGTATGGCAGCCGTATCGTTGAGCGTATCGACCGTGACTCCTTTGGGCGATCGCGTATTGGTCAAAGTCGCCGCCGCTGAAGAAAAGACCGCTGGCGGTATTCTCCTGCCCGATAACGCCAAAGAAAAGCCCCAAGTTGGCGAAGTCGTCGCTGTGGGCCCTGGCAAGCGCAACGATGATGGTAGCCGCCAAGCTCCCGAAGTCAGCACTGGTAACAAAGTTCTCTACTCCAAGTACGCTGGCACGGATATCAAGCTGGGCGGCGAAGATTACGTCCTGCTCTCTGAAAAAGACATCCTGGCGGTTGTTGGCTAATTAAGCCATGGCCCGAGCCGTCCCGATCGACCGCTGCTCTTTAAGGGCTGCTCTTCAAGGGTTGACGGTTCCTCGGCTCGATCGCCCCGGTTAAGCCGATCGCCAAACCGGCTATCGCTACACCGGACTAACCAGCCCAATCCTGGGTTTCGCAAAACTCCTCATTCTTCAATCTCCAACAGGCAGATCATGGCTAAGAAGATTATCTACAACGAAAACGCCCGTCGTGCCCTTGAGCGCGGTATGGACATCCTGGCGGAAGCCGTGGCCGTCACCTTGGGTCCCAAGGGTCGCAACGTCGTGCTCGAAAAGAAATTTGGCGCACCTCAAATCATCAACGATGGTGTGACGATCGCCAAAGAAATTGAACTGGAAGATCACGTGGAAAACACCGGCGTGGCCCTGATTCGCCAAGCCGCTTCCAAAACCAACGACGCAGCGGGCGACGGAACCACCACCGCCACCGTGTTGGCCCACGCGATCGTTAAAGAAGGTCTGCGCAACGTGGCCGCCGGTGCCAACGCCATCACCCTGAAGCGCGGTACTGAAAAGGCCGTCGCTTACCTGGTGGATCAAATCAAGGCCCACGCTCGCCAAGTCCCCGAAAACGACTCCAAAGCCATCTCGCAAGTGGCAGCCATCTCCGCCGGCAACGACGAAGAAGTTGGCCAAATGATCGCCGATGCCATGAGCAAAGTGGGCAAAGAAGGCGTGATCTCCCTGGAAGAAGGCAAGTCGATGACGACTGAGCTGGAAGTCACCGAAGGGATGCGCTTCGACAAGGGTTATATCTCGCCCTACTTTGCTACCGACACCGAGCGGATGGAAGCAGTGCTGGATAACCCCTTCATCCTGCTGACTGACAAGAAAATCACCCTGGTGCAAGACCTGGTGCCGATCCTGGAGCAAGCCGCTCGCGCTGGCAAGCCCCTGCTGATCATCGCTGAAGACATCGAGAAGGAAGCCCTGGCCACCTTGGTGGTGAACCGTCTGCGTGGCGTGCTGAACGTGGCCGCTGTGAAGGCTCCTGGCTTCGGTGATCGCCGCAAGGCCATGCTGGAAGACATCGCCATCCTGACCGGCGGTCAACTGATCACCGAAGATGCTGGCTTGAAGATCGACAGCACCAAGCTGGAGCAACTGGGTCAAGCCCGCCGGATCACGATCACCAAGGACACCACCACGATCGTGGCCGATGGCAACGAAGCCGAAGTGAAGGCCCGTTGCGAGCAAATCCGCCGTCAAATGGAAGAAACTGAATCTTCCTACGACAAGGAAAAACTGCAAGAGCGTCTGGCCAAGCTGGCTGGCGGTGTGGCAGTGGTGAAGGTTGGCGCGGCCACCGAAACCGAAATGAAGGATCGCAAGCTGCGTCTGGAAGATGCGATCAACGCCACCAAGGCGGCCGTTGAAGAAGGCATCGTGCCCGGTGGTGGTACAACCCTGGCACACCTGGCTCCTAGTCTGACCGATTGGGCAAATGCCAACCTGAAGGATGAAGAGCTAACCGGCGCACTGATCGTGGCTCGTGCCCTGACGGCTCCCCTGAAGCGGATTGCTGAAAACGCCGGTCAAAACGGCGCGGTGATCGCTGAGCGCGTGATGGAAAAAGACTTCAACGTGGGCTACAACGCTTCGAGCGGCGAATACGTAGACATGTTTGAAGCCGGGATCGTTGACCCCGCCAAGGTGACCCGCTCGGCCCTGCAAAACGCTGCCTCGATCGCGGCGATGGTGCTGACCACCGAGTGCATTGTGGTTGACAAGCCCGAACCGAAGGAAGCTGCTGGCGCTGGCGCTGGTATGGGCGGCGGCGACTTCGACTATTAAGTCTCGCCCACAACCCTTGTCCCGGGCATGGTTCAGGGAATCGTTACCCAACTTGTAGGTGTAACGATCCCTCCATAACCCAGGCCAACTCAAAAGTAAATCGGTTGGGAGCTATGCCACAGGCAGTTAGTTTCCAGCCGATTTTGCATGAACGGTGATTCTGGAGGGGCTGGCTTCGCTGGATCTTTTGCACAAATCCGCAAGAAACCCTCATCCCCAAACCCCTTCTTTTCAATTGGGCAGTGAGAAGCCAGCGCTATGGATTTTCAGCGCTATTCATCTCCGGCGATCTCATGGCGGCTGGTTGAGTTCCTTTGAGGGTGGCCTCATGAACAAAACAACCCATCAACCCAATTCATGTCAACCCAATTCATGTCAACCCAATTCATGGGCAACAAAAAAGCAGCACTCCCATGGGTACTGCTTTAAGACTGAAAGCTTAATCGCGGGTTGAGTTCGACAGAAATAAACCAACCCGTCGATCAATTTGCAATTGAATGGTAGGGATTTTCAACCGTACAGCGAAAGAGGGCTAATCAACTGGTTTTAAAGATCGTTGAGTTAAAACGACTAAAGACAATTCTTGAATCAAGCTTTGAAGCTTTTGGGGCCAAGCTGGGATTGAATCAGAATTTTCCTCAAACCGTTGTCAAGCGATCAGGGCTGAACGGCCGCTCACTCCAAGTTACGATTCCGCCTTCACCAACTTGACGTTCTTCGCCAAGCCCAAGAACTGCAACAGTTGGATCGTCATCCAAGTGGCATCAATTTCCCACCAAGCCAAACCATGGCGAGCGGAGTATTGATGGGCATGGTGGTTGTTGTGCCAGCCTTCGCCGTAGGTCAGGAGCGCCACCCACCAGCAGTTGGTGGAGCGATCGCCTGAGTCTTCAAAGGTGCGATAGCCAAACTTGTGGGTGGCGCTGTTCACCAGCCAAGTGCAATGCCACAGGGAAACCATCCGCACGCAGATGCCCCAGAGCACAAACGACCATCCACCCATCAGGTACAGAATGGCGGCGAGGGGAATTTGCAGCAGCAGGAAGTAACGATCGAGGAATTTATAGAAAGGATCGTCGCCGATATCCTTGGTGAAGCGGGGAATTTCGCTTTCGGCGGGCACTTCGTACATCATCCAACCGATGTGGCTCCAGAGGAAACCCTTGGTCGAATCATGATGATCCGGATCGGTGTCCGAATGCAGGTGGTGGTGGCGGTGCAAACCAACCCACCAGATGGGGCCACCTTGGGAGGAGAGCGTTCCACAGAACACGAAGAAGTACTCCAACCACTTGGGAACCTCGAAACTGCGGTGGGTGACGAGGCGATGCCACCCAAGGGTAATTCCGAGGCCGCCCGTCACCCAGTGGAGGAAGATCATCAGGCCAACGGCTGCCCAGCTAAAGTTTTGCGGCAGAAATGCCACGACGGCTGCGATGTGCATCGCCGTCATAAAGATAATTACGCCCCAGTCTGGGCGCAAGTTCTGTGCGGACGTTGCGGCAGTCATTCAATTACCTATGTCATCGATGCGCTAAATCAGCGTATCATTTCCTATTTGAATTTCTTCACAATGGACTGAGCATCCAGGTTGACCGAAATTCAGCGGTAGTGTGGGTTGGCGCTGCGAAATCTAGGAATCGGCAGCAGCCGCAGAGGGGCGGCTCGATCGCGATCGGGGGTTTAGGGAATTTTTGGGATCGCGAAACCTTTCGATCGCGATCAAGCCGGGGATCAACGCCAGTCTAAGTCAGGAATCCCTGAAAACATTGGGGATCACGGGCGATCAACCGGCTCAGATTGGTCGTGTTTTGACCTTGATCAGTGCATCTTTGCCCCTCAATTTTGGGTTGTTGGTGATCTTGATTGAGCACCGGAGCGGTATTTTGGAAAGCTTGCCTAATTTTGGCAATTTTTTGGGCGCAATTACGAAAATTCAAGCCATTTGGGGTTAGTTCGGTCATGGGGATTCAGATGGATCAGGCCACCAAGGGCGGTGTCACGGTGGATGCGGCGGCGGTGGTGCAACAAGCGGTGGAGGAGTTGGGGCCCCGATTCGGGCAAATCGATCGCGCGGTGCAGGTCAAACTGAAGCGTGTGCTGGATGCGTTTCGGGCGGAACGAGTGGGGGCCCACCATTTTGCGGGGGTTTCGGGCTATGGCCACGATGATTTGGGTCGGGACACGCTCGATCGAGTCATGGCCCGGGCCCTCCAGGCCGAAGCCGCGATCGTGCGAGTGCAAATTGTGTCGGGAACCCACGCGATCGCCTGTGCCCTCTTTGGGGTGCTGCGGCCCGGCGATGAGCTGCTGTCCGTAGCCGGCAAACCCTACGACACCCTGGAAGAGGTGATTGGCAAGCGGGGCAGCGGTCAAGGATCCCTGATGGATTTTGGGATCACCTACCGGGAATTGGATTTGACTCCGGCCGGGACGATCGATTGGGAAGCCCTGGCCCAAGCAATCCGTCCAGAAACAAAGATGGTCACGATCCAGCGATCCTGTGGCTATGACTGGCGACCCAGTCTCTCCGTTGCCGACATTGGCCGGATCGTGGCGATCGTGAAGGCCCAGAATCCGAACACGATTTGCTTTGTGGACAACTGCTACGGCGAATTTGTGGAAGACAACGAACCGACCGCCGTGGGCGCAGACCTGATGGCCGGCTCCTTGATCAAAAACCCCGGCGGCACGATCGTCACCGCTGGCGGCTATGTGGCCGGCCGGGCTGATCTTGTGGAGCAAGCGGCCTGTCGGTTAACGGCTCCCGGCATTGGTTCCGAGGGCGGGGCGGCCTTCGACCAACACCGACTGCTCTATCAGGGTTTGTTCTTGGCTCCCCAAATGGTGGGAGAAGCGCTCAAGTGCAATTACCTAGCAGCGCGGGTGTTTGCCAACCTGGGCTATCCGGTGAATCCGGCTCCGGACGCAGCCCAAAGCGACATCATCCAGGCCTTGAAGCTGGGCAGTGCCGAAAAGGTAATTGCCTTTTGCCGGGCAGTGCAACAGGCTTCCCCGATCGATTCCTACGTGGATCCCGTGCCGGCCGTGATGCCCGGTTATGAAGACCAAGTGGTGATGGCTGGGGGCACCTTCATTGAAGGCAGCACCTCAGAGCTGTCGGCCGATGGGCCCTTGCGCGCGCCCTATGTGGCCTATTTCCAAGGGGGAACCCACTGGACCCACGCGGCGATCGCCCTGGAAACGGCCGTGGCGGCGATCGGCCCCGCAGGCAGTGCCCTGGAGTCTTAACCACCAGTGATTTGGCTCAATGGGCGGTTTAATCAGCAGCGCGATCGACTGAACCGCCCAGACAGTCCATGGGAGCATTCCATTCGCACCAAACCCTTGTTTCCAAGAGGTGCGCTAAAATCAAATCAGTCCGGGTATGAGATAGCCCCCTGATGTGGTAGAGGCTCGCAACAACGCCAGCCCCGATCGCCCATCCCCCAGCGGTTTACACCCCTGACAGCCACCCCCGGCATCGAACGGCCCGCCGCTGTCAAGAGACCGTCCGCGCTCTCGCCCGTCCCTGAACCTGCCCTCAAACCCAGTTGTCTAACCCGTTCTGCTGAGAAGCCGCCCGTGAAACCCATTCGATCGCTTGATGATGCCCTAGAACGCTGCCAAACCCTGGGAATGCGCGTCAGTCGCCAGCGCCGCTTCATCTTGGAACTGCTATGGGACGATCAGGAGCACCTATCGGCACGGGAAATTTATGACCGACTGAATCGGCGGGGCAAAGACATTGGCCACACCTCGGTTTACCAAAACCTGGAAGCCTTGGCCCGTAACGGCATTGTGGAATGTATTGATCGGGCTGATGGTCGTCTGTACGGCAACATCAGCGACCCCCACAGCCACATCAACTGCTTAGACAGCGGCCGAATTGTTGACGTGCATGTGACCCTGCCACCGGAGCTGATTGCCCAAATCGAGGCCCAAACGGGGGTCAAGATCGCTGACTATCGGATCGATTTTTACGGCTACGATCAGCAGTCTGCCCAGGCCAGCTAGTGCCAGTTGCCCCATCGATCCCCCCTCTATTCCCCCATGTCCACCTACCCGAGGCTGGCCCGCATCACCCTGTTTCCGATCAAGTCCTTGGATGGTGTCGCGGTCGATCGGGTTGCCCTGACGGCGGCTGGATCCTTAGTGGGCGATCGGGAATTTGCCCTGCTCGATGCCCAAGGCAAGTTCATTAACGGCAAACGCAACGCCGCCATTCACCAAATTCGATCGACCTTTGACCTAGCCCAACGTCTCGTCACCCTGCGCTTACAAGCAGGCTCTCAACCCGCCGCCACCTTCCATTTAGATCGCGATCGGGCAGCATTAGCCACCTGGTTCAGCGACTATTTTCAGCAACCGGTCACCATTGCCCAAAACCACGAGGCCGGCTTTCCCGATGATCCGGCCGCTTGGGGCCCCACCTTGATTAGCACAGGGTCGATCGCAGCGGTGGCCAGTTGGTTTCCAGATTTGACCGTCGCGGAACTACGCGATCGGCTGCGAACCAACCTGGAAATTGACGAGGTGGAGCCTTTTTGGGAAGAACAGCTCTACAGCACCGCTGGCAACGGGATCCCGTTTCAAGTTGGCGCAGTGCCATTTCTGGGCACGAATCCCTGTCAACGCTGCATTGTCCCCACCCGAAACAGCCAAACCGGCGAACCCACGGCTCAATTTCAAAAAACCTTCATGGCCCAGCGCCAAATCACCCTGCCACCTTGGGCCGAGCGATCGCGTTTTAATCACTTCTACCGATTGGCCATCAATACCCAAGTTCCGGCGATCGACCCCAATTCTGCCTCTGTCAACAAAGAATCTAGGATGTTGCAAGTGGGCGATTGGTTAACGCTCACATTGGACTAAATTAAACTAAATTAACTGGTAATTGAGTTAATTAGTCATAGCAATTACCTCGCCTAATGAGCACCTTGACAGTGCGTGGTAGAGCAGTTTTAAACGTCAGTTCAGGATAAGGGAAACAGAAGTGATCTTGTAGGTTGGGTTGAGGTACGAAACCCAACAACAGCAAAACTAGTGGCAATCTAGCGCAAAGATAGATCACCTAGTACTAAATTTTCTCTAGCCAAGCTTCTAGTGCCAAGTTTATTAAGTCTTGCAGGGATGATATTTCTTCTTCGTTCTTAATTAAGGAGAGATATCCTTTTATGGGCATTGCCAAACCTGACTTATAGTGCGGATTTAGAGTTTGATCCTTATATCTTTTTTCGACAAACTGCTCTCGATAATCCTTATCGGTAAAGTATCTCTCAACAGAATACACCCCATAATTAGGAGGTAGTAATTTATTCAGAGGTCGAACTGATCCCAGCCACAATTCTTCATAACTCACCATCCTTCCGTTCCCCTTTGGAACATGCCCTAATGAAGTTACTGATAGCCAATCTGTCCAGATCTTCATCCTAGCAATAATTTTTCTGGCACCCATTGTTCTTGATGTAACATGCGGTAGCCACAGAAACAAGGCTGGTGTTTTGCGGCTTTCATCATATCTCAATTCAGCGCAAGGTCTGGTTTTACTAGAGCCATACAAAATATTATTGCCAATAGGTATCTCCTTCATTTGGTGATGAAATCCGAGTATTTGTTCTCTTGCATTCAAAATGAATTGTCGTTCAGTTTCTGCAACATCAGTCAGTAATTTCAACAGTCGTCTTGGTGGTTCTTGAACTAACCGCTCCTGTGATTCCTGCTCATATGAGACAGTGATCGAAGATGACTCATTATTTTCTAAATTGTGGAGAGTGAATATGAGACTTTCAGATTTTATAGACAAATCAAATGTTAAAAAATGAATATCTAAACAACTATACTTTCTGTCAATTAGATTATCTCTGTGAAAGACAGGGGAGATTATTAAGATTTTAATAGGCTTAGAGTAGTCAACAAAATCAGCCAACGGCTTCTCTTCTAGTAAAGCGTCGTAATATCGAGATACTTGATTGACAACATATCGGTCTTCTTGATTTTTAAGTTCCACAATGAGTAGTCTTTTATCAGAATCTACAGCCAAGATGTCGCAGAACTGACCACCAATAGGAAACTGTCTTTTTAATGGAGTAACACCTAGCATTTTATCTAAGCATAAATACAGGAAGTCTTCGAGGTTTGCCTCCGACTGAAATTCCCATTTTGAACCTATTTTTTTAAGCTTGGCTACTTTAGAAAGTGAATAAGGCATGGTTCAGAAAATAAGTTAAGACTTTTATTTTAGGTTAATCATTTTAACTTGCTTAACACTTAATATTGATTAAGTTCAGAAATTTTTAATTCGTTCAAGTGAAATTTTGATAAGAATTTTGAGTTGCAGCCTTAGATCAAAATCATGAGGTACTCAAACCTAGGCGATCCACAACATCCACAAGACCCGTAAAATCAGCAAGATCATCTCCCAAATTATCCAATTCGCACCCCCGCAACGGCCCTATGGAACATGGTTTGATGTGGCTGCCCCTCCTGGGGCTGTTTATTGGTCTCGCCTATGCCGGTTGGAATGAATACCAACGGCTAGAGGCTTACAAAATTTGGGCAAAAGGGTTCGATCGCGCCAAATACGACATTTACGCCGTCTTGGGCCAAAAGGGTCGTGAATTGGTTTGGGGCATTCCCAACCGCAAGGGGCCGATCGAGGTGCAACGGCTTTCCCTGGAGCAAGTGCAGGGCGTGGTGCTCATGGCCGATGGCCAGGCGATCAACCCCGAGAAATATCCCACTCAAGCCAAGCAGGTGATTTTGGAGCTGGTGCGCAAGGACAGCGGCCCAGCCATGAAAATTCCCTTCACCCAAATTGATATCGCGGCCCAATGGGCGATCGCCCTGGAGCGGGATTTGGGTTAGGGCGATCGCGTCAAACCTAGCCCAGCAGACCCAGAGCCGCCTTGGTGCGCGGCCCGGCTACTCCGTCAGGAACTAAGCCAGAGTCCCGTTGGAATCGCTTGACCGCCGCTTCGGTGATCGGGCCGTAATACCCCGTGACCCGAAAGCGGAAATAGCCCAAGTCTTTCAGCCGCTGTTGCAAACGACTGGTGTTAACGTTGCGACCGCCCACACAGCTATAGCAGGGGCCGGCTCCTGCGCCCCATCCGCCGCTATTGCGAAGATAAGGGGGGCGGTAAACGTAGCTGCTGATGGTTTTGAAGGTGGGGCAAGGGCGAACGGTGATGGGTGGCAGGGGCTTGGTGACGGGGCGATCGGGATTGACGAAGGCGGGGCCGTCGCCCACGCCGCCGCCACCGCCATCACTGCGGAGGGTTTCACCCGCCTGCTCAGCGGCCAGGGCCGGGCCGATCGCCGCGCCCAGAATGCTGACGGTCAACAGCAGCGACAAAAAGCGCAACCAACCTTGGGACGACAGCCGCTCCCAGGCGATCGCCCGACTGAGGGCCGCTTCTAGGGACGGGAGTTCCAGGAAATCAGACCGGTAGGCCGCTGCCAAGTGGGGATAGCCAAGACTTTCCATAGATAATTTGCCAAACCTAAGAATCCAAAGAATCCGAACCTAAGCAATCCGAAGCGTCCGCAACCGGGGGCACAGACTCAACTGCAATTAGAATCACTACTGAATCACTGCCAGCCGCCATAGCCAGAGCCACAGATTCGCACGCAACAGGGATTATAAACAGGCTGCCAACTGGAATCGGTCGCGGGTCGCACCCAGTTTCGGGCCCGGCGCACATGGCGCTTCACGGGCAAATAGGGAGAGCCTCGGCGGCCGGAAACGGGCACGGTGGCCAGGGCATTGACCGTGGTTGCATCCACGTAGCCGGTGGCGGGAATGCGACGCGATCGCTGGAAGGCAACCAGGGCCGTTTGGGTGACTTTGCCAAAATGGCCCGTATTGGTGCGCGATTTTTGGAAGCCCAGGGTGCGCAGCTTGCCTTGGAGGGTGGCCACGCGATCGCTCGTTTCGCCCCCATAGATCGGCGCGGTCAGGGTTCCATAACTTCCTGTGTTCACCTCGGAGCTGGGGCGAGCGCTCGGGGGCAGCACTACCGGAGCCACGGGGCGCGGACGGTTAATCACCGGCTGCCAACCACCCGGCTGATTCCCCCGATCGTTCGTGTTGCCCGTGTCGCCGCGGCCGTCTGATCGCCAAGGATTGCGTGGCTCCACTGTTTCCGCATCAAGCTTGGCTTGGGTTTCCAAGTCCAACACGCCGGTTCCTGGCAATCGGTGCTGGGCCTGATAGGTCAACAGGGCGGTGCGGGTGGCTTCGTCAAAGGTTCCAGTCACCAACAGGGGCAGGTTAAAGGTGCTGGCCTGTCGCAGTCGCCATTGCAGAACTTGCACCGAAGGGCCCTGGTCGCCGCGCACCAAGTAGGGGGCGGGCGTTTGGCGGGCGGGCGCACCGTTGGCCGCCATCAACATCATGGTGCTGGTGCGATCGAGCACGCCCGTGGGGGTGAGCTTGCCGGTGCGCCGTTGGTAATTGCGCAGGGCCAGTTCCGTGGCGCTGTCAAACTCAGCGGTAATCGGCACTTCCAGCCCGGCCCCCTTGAGCAGTTGCTGAAGATTTTGAACCGCCAAGCCCCGATCGCCAAATCGCAGGCTGTTATAGGCCTGGGCCCCTTCGGCCAGAAGCGGCCAAGACAACACCCCAAGGGCGATCGCCCCCAGAAGCATTCGGCCCGAGGTGATTCGATTGAGCTGCCCCGTTGCCCGATCGGTGACCTGATCAGTTCCCTGATCTTGGTCTTCCAGGTGTTCCGGGGCATCCAGCGCCTCTAACGCCAGGGCATAGTGCAAATAGGCCCAGCTTTCCATAGCAAGCTCATCAAAAGTGGATTGAGTTCTTAAACTGAATTCTTGACTCTGACTGGAGTGCTAAGCGACTCGAATTTTTCTTGTCATTCAACCGCGATCGATTGAACAGCGATTGGTTGAACGACGATCGGGAATGGGTGAATGTTGGTTGCAGAATCATCCATCCCCGTTGTACTGGAGAACAGACCTCAGACACAAGGTGGGAGCCACCGGGCGATCGGGCATGGGGGTGGGGATCGGGGTGATCTTCTCGTCAAGTGATCTTCGCGTCAGACGCTGATTAACCGTCGAATCTTCAACCAAAGTCCTAGGCGCGATCGAACAAAAGACCTTAGAATTCTGGGCATGGTTCAGGCAAATCCCACAAACAATTCCCCCGCGACCCCGATCGCGCCCCCCACCGGTCACCCCTCCGCCGGGTCGATCCCCCCATGCGCTTGGAGCCGCCCGATCGGCCTTGGTTGGGAACGTCCTTACACCGTCCGCTATGCCAGCAATTTGGACGATGGCCCCTGGCATGGTGCGCCCTTGGGTGGGTTTGGGGCCGGCTCCTTGGGTCGATCGCCTCGGGGTGAATTTAACTTTTGGCACATGGACGGCGGGGAGCATGTGTTTGCCAACCTGCCCGGCTGTCAGTTTGCGGTTTTTGAGCAAGCAGAGGGCGACTTACCCCGAACCTATGCCCTCAGCAGCGAACCACCCGCCGATGGCAGTCTGGGGGATTGGGCTTGGTATCCCGCTTCCACGGCCGAGCGCTCAACGGGCACTTACTCGGCGCTCTACCCGCGCAGTTGGTTCACCTACGAAAACGTGTTGCAGACCCACCTCACCTGCGAACAGTTTTCACCGATTTTGGCGGGCAACTACCAAGAAACCAGCTATCCCGTGGCGGTGTTTGAGTGGACGGCCCACAACCCCACCGATCGCCCCATTACAGTCAGTATTTTGCTCAGTTGGGAAAACACGGTGGGTTGGTTCACCAATGCCCTCAAGAATCCCGAAATTACGGTGCGGGACGACGGCAGCCCCGAGTATGAATATCAACCCCGTTGGGGCGAGAGCGAAGGGAACTTTAACCGCTGGATTGAAGATTTCTCGCGGGTGGGCTGCACGCTCCTGAACTTAGAAGGCTTGATTGATCCGGGCGATCGCCCTTTGGCCGAAGGGATGGGCCAATGGGCCTTGATGACGGTGCAAAACCCGGCGGTGGAGGTGTTTCACCACACCCGCTGGAATCCGGCCGGCGATGGTTCGGATCTGTGGCGCGATTTTTCCCGATCGGGTGACCTGTCCGACGAAAGCGACGATCGGCCCGCCAAGGCCGGTGAACGGATTGGCGCGGCGATCGCCGTTCGCTTCACCCTCCGACCCGGCAAAACCCGCAAAATTCCCTTCATTTTGGCTTGGGACTTTCCCACCACGGAATTCAAGGCCGGCGTGACCTACTATCGGCGCTACACGGACTTTTTCGGGCGCAATGGTCAAGGGGCCTGGTCGATCGCCCGCACCGCCCTGAAGCATTACGATGCCTGGCGCGAAGGGATCATTGCCTGGCAAAAACCCGTACTCGATCGCCCCGACTGGCCCGATTGGTTCAAAATGGGCCTTCTCAATGAGCTATACGACCTGACGGCCGGGGCCACCGTTTGGAGTGCCGCCGATGAGCGAGATCCCAAGGGCCAATTCGCCGTGGCCGAATGTCTGGATTACCGCTGGTATGAAAGTTTAGATGTGCGGCTCTATGGTTCCTTTGGGCTGCTGTTGCTGTGGCCCGAGCTGGAAAAGTCCGTGATGCGAGCCTTTGCGCGGGCAATTCCCACGGCCGATGCCACCCCTCGAATTATTGGCTATAACCGGGCGGCGGCGGTTCGGAAGATTGCCGATGCCACCCCCCATGATTTGGGCGCACCGAACGAACATCCCTGGGAAGCCACCAACTACACCAGCTATCAGGATTGCAACCTGTGGAAGGATTTACCCTGCGATTTCGTGTTGCAGGTCTACCGGGACTATCAACTCACGGGAGCCAGCGATCGGCAATTCTTGGTGGACTGCTGGGATTCGGTGGAGCGATCGCTCGCTTACCTAAAAACCTTTGACCAAGACGGCGACGGCATTCCCGAAAACTCCGGCGCACCCGACCAAACCTTTGATGATTGGCGACTGGTGGGCGTGAGTGCCTACTGCGGCGGCCTGTGGATTGCGGCCTTGGAAGCGGCGATCGCGATCGGGCAAGTGCTGCTGGAAGCGGATTTGGATGATTTAACCTATGAATCAGACCGGGCCCGCGCCGCCCTCGATCGCCCCCGCTTGGCGGCCACCCTAGCCACCTACCAAGACTGGCTCACCCAAGCCCGATCGGTTTATCATCTGGCCCTCTGGAACGGGCAATCCTATCGCCTCGACACCGGCAGCGGTTCCGACGTGGTGATGGCGGATCAGCTTTGTGGTCAGTTCTATGCCCGATTGCTGGGGCTGCCGGATGTGGTGGACAGCGCCGCCGTTCGCAGGACGATCGAAACGGTTTATGACTCCTGTTTCGTCAAGTTCAACGCCTTCTGTCGGAGCGATCGGGCCCGGGAACTGGGGTGGAACATTCCCCACGACCTGCCTAACCTGGGGGTAGCTAACGGCGTGTTGCCCGATGGTTCCCCCGAAAACCCGAAGGCCACCCACCCCCTAGAAGTCTGGACAGGAATTAACTTTGGGCTAGCGGCCTTTTGGTTGCAAATGGGCTACCAGCAGGAAGCCATGGAAGTGGCCGCCGCCGTTGTGAACCAAATCTATAGCGGGGGCTTGCAATTCCGAACGCCGGAGGCTATCACGGCTCAAAACACCTTCCGGGCCAGTACCTACCTGCGACCGATGGCCATTTGGGCAATGTATGGCATTCTGACGGAGTTTGCGCCCTTAACGGCCCGTTAGGGAGCAGCAATTGAGGAGCTATGACGGTGCCGATCGGGTCGATCGAATGCAGTAATTCCCACTGCGGTCACGGGAATCCCGCCTCGGCCAAGGTCTGTGCTGCCTGTGGTGCTCCGCTGCTGCATCTATACCTCTACGGGATTGGATCCGACCTGCGGTCGCTGGCTCCCGGCACTTGGCTCGCCAATCGCTACTACTACTTGGGCGATCGGCGCTTTTTGGACGGCAAGCCAGGCCAAGTACCCGAAGTGCCTGGGGAGGTGACGCGCCTGCTTCTCAGCTATTTGCGGCTGGTGGAGCATCGGCCCCAAGTGCCCCAAATTTACGGCGTTGTCAAACAGTCGAACTTTAGCCGGGAAGCCATTTTGTTGCTTGAAGGGGCCCCGATCGGCCCCGATGGATCCCTGCTGCCAAAGTTAGTTGACCAATGGGCCAAGGCCACACCCCTGCGCCAACTGAATTGGCTGTGGCAAGTGGCGCGGCTCTGGGAACCCTTGCAAGACGCGGGAGTTACGGCCACCCTGTTGGAGCCGGAGCGGTTGCGGGTGGGGAGCGGCTGGGTGCGGTTGCTGGCCCTGAAGGACAATGCGGGGCGATCGCCCAGTTGGGCCGAGTGGGGGCGCTGGTGGGTGCAACGGCTGCGGCCCCATCCGGCCTTGGAATCTTTGGTGTCGCCCCTGTTGCAACAGGTGGCGTTGGGTAATTGCGATCCGCCGACTCTGGTGGCGAATTTGGAGCAGCTCATCACCCAAGTGGCGGCCCAGGATGCGCCCGTGGAGCTGGCCGTGGCCAGCCTGAGCGACCCGGGGCCGAGCCGATCGCGCAATGAAGATGCTTGCTATCCCTTCAGCCAAGATCAGACCCGAGGGCAGCGGTTGGGCTTGGCGATCGTCTGCGATGGGCTAGGGGGCCATGAGGGCGGGGACGTGGCTTCCCGTTGGGCGATCGAACAGCTCACCACCGAGCTAGTGCCCTTTGTGGAAGCCGCCGCCCAAGCCCCCCCGAGTCCTGAGTTGGTGAATGCCACCCTGCTGCGGGCGATCGGGCTGGCCAATGCCGTCATTACCCAACGTAATGTGCAGGAGGGGCGAGCCGAGCGCCAACGGATGGGCACCACGGTGGTTTTGGCCCTGGTGATCGATCGATGGCTGTACATTGCCCATGTGGGCGATAGCCGCGCTTATCAAATCACGCCCACGGGCTGCTATGCCTTGACCTTGGATGATGACCTGGCTACCCGCGAAACCCGTTTGGGTCTCGGGTTCTATCGAGATTTGTTGCAAATCAGCGCAGCCGGGGCCCTGGTACAGGCCTTGGGCATGGGCAATTCTGAGCAACTTTATCCCAGCGTACGCCGCATGGTGCTGGACGAGGATTGCGCGATCGTCCTCTGCTCCGATGGGGTGAGCGATTTTGACCTGATCGAGCGATCGTGGCGTGACCAGTTCCCGGTGCGTTGGGGCCAAGGGGATCCCGGTCAAACCGTGGCCCAAATGATCGCCCTCGCCAATCAACACAATGGCCACGACAACGCCACCATCAGCCTGGTGCAAATTGGAGCCACGCGCCAGCTCGTGCCGGATCCAGCCCGCCTGCGCCGCCCCGTGATGGTTCCTAGTCCACCGCTCGATCGAGAATTGGAGGTTTCGCCCGCCGCCAACCCCAATCACCCCAATAGTTTCCAAGGGGATGACCTGTTGCCCTCGGTGGTGGCCAAAATGCCCCAAACGGAACTGGTGACCCCCTCGGTGGAACCCTCGCCAATTCCCCCTGAGGGCCGATCGCCCCTGGTTCGATCGCCCTGGGTTGGCCGCTGGTTCAGCCTGTTGGCCCTAGTCATTTTCGGCGGTGGGCTGTTGGCCCTGGTGATCATGCCCCTGGTGCGGCAACTGGTCGATGCCAATGCCCCCAATACCCCGGCTCCTAGCCCCACCCCGATCGCCTCGCCCAGTGGGATCAACACCACACCCAGCCCCGTACCCAGCCCGATGGCTCTGAACGTGGGCGAGGTGCTGCAAATCAAGCCCCAAGCTGCCGCCCTGGGGTTATACGGGCCCGATCGAACCACCCTGGTTGGTTGGTTACCCCCCAACAGCACCATTCAAATTCTGCGCATTTCCTTGCCGATCGCCCCCGTCCCCACAACAGCCGCCCCAACGGCCACCCCGATCACCAACCCGCCAACCGGTGATCGCCCCTCTGGGCCGCCACCGGGACTGACCTGGGTGGAACTCAAAATCTGTACCCTGGGCCGCAGCAATCCCAACAGTTCTCTCGCCAGCGGCGCAACTCTTTGGGCCCGCCAAGCGGACTTGGGCGATCGCGTTGTGGCCGCCGCTCCCCTCCCCTTGCCCAACGGCTGCCAAGCCTCGACAATCACTCCCGATGCTGTCAACAACCCGCCGTGAATTGGTGATAAGTTGAGCGCGGACTTGCGATCGCCTCCCCGGGGACAGCCATGAACAGCACTGAATCTTGGAAATATTTCTTTCTTGCGGACGGGTGGGTTGTTGGGCGCGTTTGGAGCACCGATGGCCCCTGGAGTACCATCGCTTGGCGACGCGGGCCCCGCATTGAACGCACCCACCTCTCCATCACCCAGCAGGACGAAGTGCTCTGGCTGTATCGGGCCGAGTCCAGCATCGTCACCATCGAGGTCAAGCCCGAACCGACCACCACGGGTGACGGCAACTTCAATCAGCCGATCGGGCAAGTGCTGCTCACCCGTTTAATCAGCGCCGACCAGGTAATCGAACGGCTGAGCCTGGCCCAAGCCCACTTTCAAACCCAAAAAGCCGGCCAGTTCTAGGGTTTCCCCGATCGCCACGGTCTCGATCCCCAACCGTCAACAACGGCTGGCGCATTCCCCTGCCAATCACCCATTGCCGCCATCACAGGGCGATCGGCCTCCCCGTTTGCTTGCGATCGGTATGTGGACTCTATACACTTTTTTAGATAACTGCCTTAACGGATTCTTTCGAGAAACTGCATCGCGACTTCCATAACAGGCGATCGATTTACTGCACTGCTGTATCACCAACGATTGAGGAGGCCGTAGTCAATGGGACTACCCTGGTATCGAGTGCATACAGTCGTCCTGAATGACCCAGGCCGACTGATTGCCGTACACCTAATGCACACAGCGCTTGTGGCCGGCTGGGCCGGTTCCATGGCGCTGTTTGAGCTATCCAACTTCGATCCGAGCGATCCCGTTCTGAACCCCATGTGGCGGCAAGGCATGTTCGTGCTGCCCTTCATGGCGCGTTTGGGCGTGACCGAATCGTGGGGCGGCTGGAGCGTCACGGGTGAAACTGCCACCAACGTCGGCTTCTGGAGCTTTGAAGGCGTAGCAACTGCCCACATCGTCCTTTCGGGTCTGCTGTTCTTGGCAGCCGTTTGGCACTGGGTGTTCTGGGATTTGGAACTGTTCACCGATCCCCGCACGGGCGAACCCGCCCTCGACTTGCCGAAGATGTTCGGCATCCACCTGTTCTTGTCTGGTCTTCTCTGCTTTGGTTTCGGTGCATTCCACCTCACGGGTCTGTTTGGACCAGGGATGTGGGTGTCTGACCCCTATGGCATCACTGGCCATGTCCAGCCCGTTGCGCCCGAGTGGGGTCCCGATGGCTTTAACCCCTTTAACCCCGGCGGGATTGTGGCCCACCACATCGCTGCGGGGATTGTCGGGATTATTGCCGGTCTGTTCCATCTGAGCGTCCGTCCGCCCGAGCGCCTCTACAAGGCCCTGCGGATGGGGAACATCGAAACCGTGCTGTCGAGCAGTATCGCTGCGGTGTTCTTCTCGGCCTTCGTGGTTGCGGGCACCATGTGGTACGGCAACGCCACCACCCCGATCGAACTGTTTGGCCCCACCCGTTATCAGTGGGATAGCGGCTACTTCCAACAGGAAATCCAACGTCGCGTTCAAACCGATGTGGCGGCTGGCAAGAGCTTGGATGAAGCTTGGTCGGCAATTCCCGAAAAGCTGGCTTTCTATGACTACGTGGGCAATAGCCCCGCCAAGGGCGGTCTGTTCCGCGTCGGCAAGATGAACAGCGGCGACGGCATGGCCAAGAAGTGGCTGGGTCACGCGGTGTTCACCGATGCTGAAGGTCGCGAACTGAACGTGCGCCGTCTGCCGAACTTCTTCGAAACCTTCCCGGTTGTGATGACCGATGCGGATGGTGTGGTGCGTGCGGACATTCCGTTCCGTCGTGCAGAATCGAGGCTGAGTGTTGAGCAAAGCGGTGTCACGGCTAAGGTCTACGGCGGTGCGCTGGGCGGCCAAACCTTCACCAACCCGGCGGATGTGAAGCGGTTGGCTCGCCGTTCGCAGTTGGGCGAACCGTTTGAGTTCGACACCACCGATGCAGATGGCGTGTTCCGCACCAGCCCTCGCGGTTGGTTCACCTTCGCCCATGCTTCGTTTGCGCTGCTGTTCTTCTTTGGTCACATCTGGCACGGTGCTCGGACGCTGTTCCGCGACGTGTTTGCTGGGATTGAAGCTGACCTGGGCGAACAAATCGAGTTTGGTGCGTTCCAAAAACTGGGCGACTTGACCACCCGTAAGGAGTCGGTCTAGGGCTTGGCTTTGGTCACTCTAGCTTTGGGGTGCTAAGGGTCAGACTCTGACTCCTTGGTAGCCCAAAAATTAACGGGAGAGTCTGGGATTCCAGGCTCTCCCGCTGTGTTTTGGGGGTGTTGGGCAGTGGGGCCGATCGCCCTGGGCAGCTTGTCTTCAGTGCCAGCCCCAGGTTTTTTCGAAAGTTCTTTTTCGGAAGTTCCTTTTCAGAAGATTGTTGCAGGTTGTAAATCCTGATTTGACGGGATTTTGGAAACTGAACGTTTTCGACCCTTGCTTGATAGACTGAGGAAAAGTTGTTAGGAAATGAACGATGGAAAGCGTTGCCTACATTTTGATTTTGGCGTTGGCGATCGGGACGTTGTTTTTTGCAATTGCCTTCCGCGAGCCTCCTCGGATTGGCAAGTAGGCAAGGCTTGGCCGCATGGGCTGCGTTGAGCTTGATTGCACGGAGCCTCACGATATTGAGCTTCCCGACATTCGGCTTGGCGACATTAGCGCCAGGGGCTGTATTGGCCATATCGGCTGTATTGATATTTGGATCGTTGGCCCGATCGCCCAATCTAGGGTTGGGAGCTAGCCCTTCGGTGGCTCGATCGACCATGATCACCGTTCAACCCGAGTGATGAATCGTTTGGATGGAGGGTCTGTGGGGCAACTCGATCGCACGGTTTGTCACTCGGGTTCTGTTATGAGGGGTGATGCCTGTGCGGTGTCCGTTCTGCCATCACACGGATAGTCGGGTGCTTGAATCGCGGGCGGCGGAAGGCGGACAAAGCATTCGGCGGCGGCGCGAGTGTTTGGCTTGTTTACGGCGCTTCACAACCTACGAACGGGTGGAATTTGTGCCGATCGCGGTGGTCAAGCGAGACGGGCGGCGGGAATCGTTCGATCGCTCAAAGCTACTGCGGGGGTTAATTCGCGCCTGTGAAAAAACTGGCATTGGCGTAGAACAGTTGGAATCGATCGTGGACGAAATTGAAGCGGAAGTCCAACAGCGATCGATTCGGGAAGTGAAAACCAATGAATTAGGCGAACTGGTGCTTGATCGGTTGCGATTGCTCAGCGAAGTGGCCTACGTGCGCTTTGCCTCGGTATATCAGCAATTTCAGGGCATTCGGGATTTTGTGGAAACCCTCGATCGATTGCGAGCCGAGCGGGCTGAAGCGCATATTTGGCCAACGGCCACCCCCCTTCTGGAGGATGTTGCTCTGGGCGGCGACCATAATTCCTGAAGCTGCTATTCCTGAAGCAGCCAGCAAGAGTCACGAAAAGCCCCGCAATCAGCAATTTCGATTATTTTTTGACTATCTTTTTTGGGTTATCTTGAATTCATTTTTTGATCCTTCCAGGAGATTTCTGGGGCGATCGCTGTCATCCCCCAACCACACAGGGGGCCCGGCCGCTTGTCAAATGCCCCTAAGAGTGGCAAAACCAAAGTGGCAAGACCAAATATCGGCATTGGTTGCAGCGTCAACCAACGGTCGCACCTAAGCATGGAGTGAATCAAAGTGGATGCAGTGTTGGGGCTACTCGTTTCTCTCGCCGTGGGCTTGGGCTATTTTGCCAGCTCCGCTCGGGTGATTGAACAGGGAAATAAAGCATTGGTTGAGCGCCTCGGTCGCTATCAACGCACGCTCGATCCGGGATTGAACTTTGTGATTCCGTTCGTGGATTCGCTGATTGTCGAAACCGTGCGGGAACGCGACCTGGATATCGCCCCCCAGCAAGTCATCACCAAAGACGGCTTGGCGATCGAGGTAGATGCCCTCGTTTCTTGGCGCATCGTTAACTTAAAAGCCGCCTACTACAACGTTGATAATCTAGATGATTCCCTCAGAAACCTGGTTTTGACGGAATTACGCGCCCGATTCGGCCAAATTGATCTAGAGGAGACCTTCTCCAAAATTGAAGAATTGAATAATTACCTGCTGGAGCGCCTCGATACCATTACCACTGAGTGGGGCATCAAGGTGCTGCGGGTGGCCATCCAAAACATCAAGCGCCCTGAAGAGATCGATCGCGCCATGGAGCGGGCCCGAATTGCCGAACGGGAGCGTCAAGCCGCCGTTCAAGAGGCAGAAGGAAAGCGCGATGCAGCCATTGCCGAAGCGGAAGGGCGCAAGCGGGCCGCCGTTTCTGAGGCGGAAGGGATTGTGCAAGCGGTGCAGCTCATTTCGGCCGCTATGCAGGATCGTCCCCAAAACAAGGGGGTCTTGGAGCAAATGGTGAAATTCCTGGTGGCTCAGCGCTATGTGGACGCTAGCCAGCGCATTAGCGAAAGCCCCAACTCCAAGGTGATCTTTATGGATCCCAAAGCCCTCACGGAAACCGTCAACGGCATCATGGAAGGCGAGGAATCAACCCCCGCTCGCCACAACCATGTACATGGCAAAATTGACTTCGCAGACTTGGATGGCCCGGGCGGCGCTTAGGCCGGTTGGTTGGCGCGGATCGTTGGGGCAAGGGGCTTAAGCCCCTTGTCTGGGGCCGTTAGGCTACGCATCGATCGACCGCTTTCACTGGATTTCAGGCAATGACAACCAGAGCCTAGGGCTGTGCGGGCGACGGACTGGGGCTGGCGGCGGGGGTTGGTTCAGCGCCGGGTTCCGTGGCCGCCAGCTTGCGAATTTGATCTTTGAATCGATCGGGTGCTAACCCCGCAGCCGTTGCAAACAATTCCTCAGCCTGTTGAGTCTTGCCTTGGTTGCGCAGCACGATCGCCTTGGCCAAAACCGGTCGAAAATCCTTGGGATTGCCCTCTAGGGCCTTGTCAAACGCAGCGATCGCGTCGTCATACCGCTCTAACTTGACGTAAACCTCGCCCAAGAGCAGCCGAATTGATACCACATCGGCGCTGTTGGGCTTGCTTTTATTGGCCGCGATCGCCTGATCCAACGACTCCTGCACCAAACCCACGGCCGCTTGGGGGCGCTGCTGTTCCACCAACAGGGTGGCCAATCCTTGCAGGGCCTTGAGGCTGTTGGGCTGGCGATCGAGCAGGGTGCGGTAGGTGGCTGCCGCCGCTTCCAAGTCCCCCGCCTCTTTCTGGGCTTGGGCTAACAGAATGCCGTAGTCCGGTTCGGAAGGGTTCAGCTCCGCTAGCTTGGCCAACGGCGCGATCGCCCCCTTGCGATCGCCCATTTTCAGCTTGGCTTCCAACAGCCCCCGCAGGGCCGTTTGATTGTCCGGCTCCCGTTGCAGCACCAACTCATAGCCCTTGGCCTCATTCATGAGTCGATCGCGCTCCGAGCTGGCCGGGCTAGTTCCCGGGCTGGCGGCAGAATTGGGGGTTTGGCGTAGGCCTCCCAACAAGGGCAGCACCGACAGTCCAACAAAAGCGAGTAGCGCCAAAAACAGCACAGCGCTCGTGAGCCAACGGTTTTGCTTTTGATTCGTCACAGTTTTTGCCTCGTTTGCCTGACGGAAGAGCCGCCCCGGGCTGGGGAGTCTCTTGGGGGGCCGTAACCCGACATTTTGACATCCACACGCTCTAAACCGACAGGAATTCTTGGATCCGATCCCTTCGGCAACCGAGCAAATCCCATGCGGCGATCGATCCCTAATTTCGCTCAAATGATGATGAAATCAGGGTTTGAGGTCAAGTCCAAATCGGCAACGCTTCCCCGAACTCCCAAAAAACCAGAAAAATCTTCTGACTCCCTTGGGCTATCCATGCATTCAGTAGAATAGGCAGATTGACAGCCCCCGGGTCTTGGCCCTTGAGCCGGATCCTTCAGGTTCCCCATGAACCCATGGGGTGATTGGTCTCTGGAAAATGCCATTCCAGGGGGTTGGGTGAGTCCTGGGTTGGCCCCGTCAATATCAGTTCCGAATCAGTTTCGTCTGAGGTCTCTTGGCTCATTTCTCGGCTCATCTCGGGAAGCTGGCTGAGGCCCGGCCCTGAAGGATCTTTGCCAAATGATTTTTGCCAAATGATCTTCAATGGCTGTGGCGCGATCGCCCTGATTTGCATTTTTGATTTGCATTTCTGATTCGCGCTGATCCAGTGTCATACACATCGCCACGCGCACCGTGATGCACCGATCGCCGGGCTGACCGATCGCTGACCGATCGCCGAACTGATCTCTGTTCCTCGCTCCTGTCTCCGTCCCCTGCAAGGAGGTCTTATGTGTCCCCCGTCTGAGCCGCCTGCGGCCGAGTCATCCACACCGAACAACGGGCCCAAGCGGCCAAACCCGCCCCCCGTCCGTCCCAATCCACCCGCCGCTCAAGCCGAAGAAGCCCCTCGCAAGGAAGCCGCTAAATCGGAAAAAGAGTCCGCCAAAATCGTTAGTATTTCCAAGCCCGTGCGGCGAGACCCAACCGCCACCCCCGAACCGACCGCCGCGCCGGAACCCGTGGAACCGGAGGAAGCCGCTCCCATCTCGGAAGAGGACAGCACCCTTGGTTTGCGACTGCATCCCATTCCACCCCCCAGTGACCCCATGCAATACCGGGCGATCGGGCTGGTGCGAGGTCGCTACCTGCCTTCCGAAGAGCGCCTAACCAAGGGTGCTTTGGTGGTGGAAAACGATATCCAGATCGATGCGGTGTTGCTGGGCCGGGTCATGAGCCTTGTCAAAAACCACATCGACCTCGATAAGGAACACCTGTGGGTGGTTTATCCGCGCACCCGTGAAAATCACCTGCATTTGCAAGTGGTGGGCGTTTGGGAGCCGGAAACCTTGCACCGCAAGCCGCCGGAAGGATCCGATGAGCCGGTTTTAGAACCAGCCGTGGTGGATCAAGAATTTTTCTCGATCCGAGGCGAGGTGATGTTCCATCGGGCCGACCAAGAGGCGGTAACCATGCGCATCCAGCAAGCGCCGCGTCGCCCCGATGACAAGGCGAAGGCGTTCAAGATCCACTTGAAGGGCGTGCTGGGTGAGCGAGCCGTGGGCCATTTCTGGGATGTGGAGGTGAAGCGGGAAGGGGATGTGCTGACGATCGTGCAGGGCACATCCATCCGACGAATGCCCCCCCGCAAACCCCGCAAGCCGACGGGTAACCACAAGCCTCGGGGCGGCGGAGGTCGCCGGTTTAATCGGAACGATCGCCCGCCGGGGGATCGACCCGAAGGGACTCGGCCCGCCACACCACGGCCCCAACGGAGCGGAGACCAAAAGCCATCGAAACCGCGGCCACGCAGCGCGGCTCCGGAGGGCGAGGCTCACGAATCTTCAAGGGAATCCTAGGCGGCTAACGGAGACCGTGGTTCCCAGCCAGTCTGGGAAATAAGTTCAATTGGGAGCGATTAGTTGAGGCGATCGAGTTCCAGGCAACAAATTTGCCAGGGCTTGATCGCCTTTGTGCTGGCGGGGTCTGCTGGGGTTGTTGCTGTGGGCGTTGGGGTGGAGTCCGGCAGGGGATCGCCCAACAAATTGACCCGATCGCCCCAGGTCAAGGGCAAATCGCTAGTCAGGTGCAACTGACCCGATCGGCCGACACTTTCATAAAGCCGCAACACCCAGCGATCGGCCCGTTGGGGATGGCGTGTGAGGGCCATCAGTTGGGCATAGTCACAGCCCAAGTTGAGCAAGGTGGCTTGGGTGGGCAACTGGGGCGCGATCGCCGAATCGGCCGCAGCTTCGGCTAATGGCGGCTCCTCAGTGACGGGCACAGGAACCCAACAGGCCAAGAGCGGTGATTGCAACTCGGCCGATCGCTGCACCGTCTGGGCCCCTTGCCAGCCGCCCAAGTGGGGATAGATTGCGTAGGTGAATTCCCAGGTACCCCGATCGCTGTGGGGATCGGGCCAACAGGGCGATCGCAACAAACTCAGGCGCAATTGCCCCGGCTTGGCATCAAACCCATGGGGCCCCGTGGTTAATAAACTCACCCCCCAGGCCGCCACATCCTGCGGCGTGGGATCCGCAATTTGGGGAGTCCGATCGGGGGTCGCGTCAGGGGTCGCATCGGGGGTCGATCGCCCAGGCACAGCAGGATGATCCGCAATTAACCGGGCGGCCAGGTCAGCCCAGCGCAGGGCGGGCACTTCCCACTTTGCTTGTTCGGCGGCGGTGCTGGGTCGGGTGGGGCGAACAATTGCCCCGCAAGGAATTTCATAGGTGGCGAGATCCGGTTCGTCACTGAGGGGAAAGGCGGCTTTTAAAAGCACTTGGGTTTCTTGCCATTGGGCGGTAGTGCGAATTTGCAACAGGGGCGATCGGGACTCCAGAACGTAATCTTGAGTGATCACCGATTGCCCCACCTGTCGCCGCACTCGCAGAACTTGGCGCACGGGGCCGGACTCTTCCCATCGCCAATCCAACAGTTGAGCCGGAGGCAGCGCGTTGGTTTCGTAGGCGGGATCAATATTCCAAGCGTCCCAATATTGCCCCGCGTCCCGAAAGGCTTGCAGCTCGTTGCCGGGGCCGGACAAGATTTCGCAATTTTGGATGATGTCAAACAAACTGCTGATGTTGCCGGTAATCGGATCGATCGTGACCCGTAACCAGGGATTTTGCAAAATCGGCGGCTCGCTGGGTAAATGTTGCAAATCCACCATCGTGGGTTCGGCATCGGGCACTAACCACAGGCATTGATAACCCACGCCGGGACAGTCATTCACCTGCACCAACAACTGATCGCCCCGGGGCCCCGATCGCTGAGTTAACAACGGTTGCCCATCGCCACTCACCGCTCGCCAAGATCCCGGGGGCAACGCCAGTTCCACCACGCCCGATCGCTCCCAACTGAGGCTGTTAAAAATCACCACGGGGGAAGCTCCGGCCACGGGCGGTTGGGTCAGGTCGATCGCAGCGCACCAGTGACTTAATGCGCGATCGCGCCCGGCCAAGGCTCCGGCTTCCGCCACCTGCCAATCCCCATTCACGGTTTCGTAGACTTCGGGGATCGAAGTACCGGGCAAAATGTCATGGAATTGGTTAAACAGCACCCGTTTCCAGGCCTGCTCTAAGTCTGCAAAAGCAGCGGTGGCCAACTCGGAAGTCACCAGCCCTGCCATTTCCGCCAAAGACCACCAAAGCTCCGCTTCATACAGCAGTCCTTCACAGCGACGGTTGGCCAGCTTTTGATCCAAGTGGGTGGTGTAGCAACCACGATGAAACTCCAGATACAGTTCATCGCGCCAGCGGGGCCAGGTGTCGATCGCGGCGAGTTTTGCACCCAAGTCGGTCACCCGTCCAAACCCTAGCTGCGGGAATAGGGGAGAAGCAGACCAACGCTGCCACTGCTCCAGCATTTCCCGGGTGGGGCCGCCTCCTCGATCCCCCAGCCCCGGCAACCAAAGGCTGGTGGGTTGGCCGGTGGCCTGTTCCCAATCGACGGCATACCGAGCGATCGCCAGGGGATCCGCGTCCGTGCCAATGGGCGGCAACATCCAGCCCAACACTTGCGACCCATCGGGGCTTTCCCAGGTGATGGCCTCGTGGGGAAAGCGGGTGGTGTCGTTCCAGCGCAGTTTTTGGGTGGCAAAAATATCAATGCCCCCTAACCGCAACAGTTGCGGCAATTGCCAGCAGAACCCAAAGGTATCGGGCAACCAGGCAATCCGGGCCGGTTGATCCGCCACCCACTGGCCTTGATGGTTCAGGGCAAATTGTTGACCGTAAAGAATTTGGCGGGCGATCGATTCGCCGCTGATGCAGTTCAAGTCCGGCTCAATCCACAGGCCCGCCGCCAGTTCCCACCGCCCTTCCGCAACCCGATCGCGCACTTGAGCCATCAGGGCCGGGCGATCGGCCGCCAACCACTCAAACAGGGCCGGGCTGGAATGGGTGAAGGTGAGGTCAGGAAATTCCGTTTGCAACTGCAAGACCGATCGAAAGGTGCGATCGGCCGCATCCCAGGTATCCGCCACGGGCCAGAGCCAAGCCATATCCAGGTGAGCATGGCCCACGGCGTGAATTTGTCGCTGCTTGAGCCAGTCGGCCCAACCGGCGGCCACCAGGGTTTGGCGGGCCCGTTGCAGGGAGGCTTCAAAGGCCACCCGATCGGCTAAGGCCGCCCAGTGAATTTGACGGATCGCCTGATCCAAACTGGCGCGATCGGGGCGATCGGGCGATTCCAAAGTGGCAAACTGAGCCACCACCGCCAACTCATCGGCCAGCGTTCCCGGATCCAGGCGATCGACCAAAGAAGCCGTCTCAAAAATCAGCTCTGCCTTCACCAGCGCCCCTTGATCATGGCCGGGTGACACCAATCGAATCGCCAAATCAAACGCCATGCCCGGTTCCGCCGCCGCGCTCAGCAACCGCCGACAGGCCGGATCGAAGAGATCGCCCGCTTGGACAAATTGCCCATTCAGATAAATTTCCGCCACTTCCGCCCACCAACCCAAGGCCAGTCGCAGCGTCAGCCCCGCGATCGGGTAGGGTTCTGCCAAATATTCCGGAATCACAATCCGTTGGGCCAACCACAGGGTCGATCGCCCCGCCGCCACAGGGATGTGGCCCTTATCATTCACCGCCATCTGCGGCCAACGCGACCACCGATCGGGATCCAAGGCCCAATCTAGGCGCAATTCCCCTCGCCACCCCTGCCAAGCGGTTTGGCAGCGATATCGAGTGAGGGAACGCAGCCGATCAATCGAGAACTGCCAAGGCTCAGAATTCTGCGGAGTCACGGGAAGCTAGGCTCAGTGTATGTATACTTTCTCCAATTTAAAGGCCATTCTCCCGTCGCTCTTTCGCTGGCTCGTTCACTTCCACGGAATTTGAGGCCACTAAGATACAAATCAGGCTCAAATCAAGCAGAACTCAGGCTCAAATCAAGTTCAAATCAGGCCTAAATCAGGCTCAAATCAGTTGCCCTCAGAATGATGGCCCCGCAGGACGTTGGGGAGAAAACCACAACACCCGATAGCTCGGCCACTGCTCCACCTGGGTTAACTGCCGCAGCCGCCGACCATCCGCACTCGCCACATAGATATGGTCACTACAGGTGACCTGACCAGCGGTCACCAGCCGCCGACAGGGGCCCGCAAAGCCGGCCACCAAAGCCAGTTGTTGGCCGTCCGGTGACCAGGTATAGGCCGATAAATCCCCCAGGCGCTCCCCTTGGGTCACCAGCGGCAATTCCTGAAATTGGCGCGATCGAGTATCTAAAATCCAAATTGAGGACTGGGATTTCACCCCGGACGATTGGGGAAACAGCCACTGAAAACTCAAAAATTCATCAAGCGGATCGTCGTTGCCGCGCACGGCCGGGTTGCGGTGATTTAAAAAGCTCAGCCGCTGACTATCCGGTAACCATTGGAAGTCGTACATGGCGACTTCGGGCACTTGAAAAGGCGTGGTTTCTCCTTCCCGAATCAGCACTTGGGGCGGCTTTTGCAAATCCAGCAGGGTCAGATCCACCGCCTCTTGCCCCAGTTGATAGCGGGCAACGGCCAGGCGCTGACTATCGGGAGACCAGCTCATCCAGCGAATTTCCCGATCGGCATCATCGTTCGCGAGCCAAAGGCGCTGTTGGCCCGTTTGCCGATCGAGTAAGTAAATTTCCGAAAAAGTGGCTTCACCACGCGACTCAATTCGTTCATAGGCCAACCAACGGCCATCGGCACTCCAGGCCCGCCGGCCATTGGAGCTTTGGGCGGCGGGGGGAACGGTGAGCGATCGCACTCCCCCTTGGGGCGTAATCAAAAAGGGACTCGATCGCCCGGAAAATACGCCTTGATAGATCAACCCGCTGCCATCGCGCAACAAAACGGGCGGGCCATTTTCAATTAGGGCTTGATTTTTGTTGGGCTGCTCAATCTCCACGTCGTTTTGCAGCAGCCAGCGAGCCACCAAGCCCGTTTGTAAGTCGGCCGTATAAAATGCCAACCGTGATGGGTCGGGGCCTTGATTATTAATGTCCGTGGTCACGATCAGGGTGTCCCGATCGTTGGGCAGTTCTGTAACGCTCGGTAACTGTGCCTTGGGCAAGTCACTGACGCAACCTAAGAGTAGAGAGAGCAGGCCAAGGCTTGAGCAGCGCGCCGCGATCGCCCGCCACCGCCAGAGTTGAAAATTGGATCGCAACAACATTCGATAAGGTCACCATTGGCGACAGCCAACAACAGCCAACGACAGCCAAAAAATGATCGTGCGCTGTCTATTCCCGCCATAGAGTAAAGTGTACTTTCTGGTCAATTCCTAATCGTAGTGGGTGACTGCCATGCCGACTGCTCCTATTGCCGTGACCGTGCCAATTCCAGCCTTAACGATCGCCCCGGCCAGGGTGACACGCGGTTGGGGTGCGATCGCCCAGGCAGGAGCAGAACTGGCCCGGTTGGGCAAGCGACCCTTGATCATCGGGGGCGATCGCTCCCTGGCGGCCCTGCTACCCCCTTTGCAACCGATTTTGGAGCAAATCGGGGCTAAAAGCACCGCCGCCAATTATTTGCCCGATTGCTGTGAAAGCAGCCTGGAACGCCTGCGCGTGGCGGCCAAGACCCATCGAGCGGACTACATCATCGGCACCGGCGGCGGCAAGGCCCTGGATGCGGCCAAGCTGGTGGCCCATCAACTAAAAATCCCGATCGCCACGATTCCCAGTTCCGGGGCCACTTGCGCCGCCTGGACAGCCCTCTCGAATGTTTATTCCGAATCGGGAGCGTTTTTGTATGACGTGACGCTCGATCGCTGCCCCGATTTGCTGATTTTGGATTATCAACTGGTGCTGACGGCCCCCACTCGCACCCTGGTGGCGGGCATCGGTGACGCGATCGCCAAATGGTATGAAGCCGCCATCAGCAGCGGGCGCTCTGAGCAAACCACGATCGTTGCCGCCGTTCAATCGGCCCGCGTGCTGCGAGATTTGCTATTGCAAAAATCCGCCGAGGCGATCGCCCAACCCGGTGGCCCCCTGTGGCAAGAAGTGGTTGATGCTTCCGTGCTGATGGCCGGGGTGATTGGCGGTTTGGGCGGGGCCCAATGTCGCACCGTGGCCGCCCATGCGATCCACAACGGTCTCACCCACATCAGCGCCAGCCACGGCACGCTGCATGGCGAAAAGGTGGCCCTCGGAATTTTGGCCCAACTGCGGCTCGAAGAAATGATCCAAGGCAGTCAGTTGGCCGCCGCTGCCCGGGCCCAATTGCTGAGTTTTTACGAGGCGATCGGGTTGCCGCGCTGCCTGGAAGACCTGGGCCTTGGGCAAATGACACTTCAGGATTTGAAACAGGCCGCAGAGTTGGCCTGCCATGAGCGATCGGATATTCATCACCTCCCCTTCCCCGTGAGTGCCGACCAAGTGATGGCGGCCCTGGTGTCAACCCTCGCCCCCTGCCGCAGCAGCTTCAGCCCCGATGGCGGGCCGATCGCCGCGGCCCCCATCTACACCGGAGAGGAGGTCACTCAGCCATGAAAATTCAACCAGCCGATCGCCTGCGCGTCCTACCACAATACGTTTTTGCTCGCCTTGACGAACTGAAAGCCCGCGCCCGGGAACAGGGCCTAGATTTGATTGATTTGGGCATGGGCAACCCCGACGGCCCCGCGCCCGCCCCGGTCATTGCCGCCGCCAAAGAAGCCCTCGACAATCCCAACGGCCACGGTTACCCCCCCTTTGAGGGCAACGCCAGCTTTCGACGCGCCATCACCGATTGGTATGAGCGGCGCTATGGCGTAAAGCTCAATTCCGACAGCGAAGCGCTGCCCCTGTTGGGTTCCAAGGAGGGTCTAACCCACCTGGCGCTGGCCTACATCAATCCGGGCGATACCATTCTTGTTCCTAGCCCTGCCTATCCTCCCCACTTCCGGGGGCCCCTGCTGGCCGGCGCTGATCTGTACACGATCATGCTCAAGGCAGAACAGGATTGGCTGATTGATTTTGGTTCCATCCCGGACGACGTGGCCGATCGCGCCAAAATTCTCTACTTTAACTACCCCAGCAACCCCACCGCCGCCACCGCCCCCCGCGAGTTTTACGAGGAAGCCGTGGCCTTTGCCCGCAAGCACGAGATTCTGCTGGTTCACGATCTCTGCTATGCCGAGCTGGCCTTTGATGGCTATCAACCCACCAGCTTGCTGGAAATTCCGGGCGCAAAGGAAATTGGCGTGGAATTCCACACCCTCTCGAAAACCTACAACATGGCCGGCTGGCGGGTTGGTTTTGTGGTGGGGAACACGGAGATTGTCCAGGGGTTGCGCACCCTGAAAACCAATTTGGACTACGGCATCTTTTCAGCCCTGCAAAAGGCGGCGGAAACCGCCCTTTCGATGCCTGATACCTACCTGACGGAGGTGCAAACACGCTATCGATCGCGCCGGGATTTCCTAGTGGAGCGGTTTAACCAATTGGGTTGGTCTCTGAAGCCCACCCGCGCCACCATGTACCTGTGGGTTCCCTGCCCGCCGGGTCTGACTTCTACGGATTTTGCCCTTTCGGTGTTGGAGCAAACGGGCGTTGTTTTTACGCCGGGGAATGCTTTTGGCCCGGGGGGCGAAGGCTATGTGCGGGTCAGCTTGATTTGCGATTTGCCCCGATTGGGTGAAGCGCTCGATCGCCTGGCTGCCGCTGGAATTCACTACGACATGGCCGCCACAACGGTTTAAAACGGTTTAATTGGAAATTGCCAAAATTCTAAAACCACCAAACTTCAGCAAAGTTCAGCAAAGTAAAGAGTACGCAAAGGGTGCGTACTCTTAAAATCATCTAAAAAATTCCTGCAACGTTGTCCCAAGTTCACCACCCCAGCGGGGGATGCGATCGAGACTCCCGGCAAGACAACTTAGCCAACCAGCAAAGATGTGCTAATTCAGCCAAGCCAACTTCAACCAACATCAAAAGCCGTGGCTTAGTAAGCCAAGCCCATGCTGCGGGTGGTTTCGCCGCCCAGATAAACACGGATGCTCAAGAAGTCGGTGGGGCAAGCGGTTTCGCAACGCTTGCAACCCACGCAATCCTCGGTGCGGGGCGAGGAAGCAATCTGAGCGGCCTTGCAGCCATCCCAGGGAACCATCTCCAGCACGTCGGTGGGGCAAGCGCGCACGCATTGGGTGCAGCCAATGCAGGTGTCGTAAATTTTTACCGAATGAGACATTGAAGCAATACTCCCTTCGATTCCTTGGTTTGAAGTAAACGGCGATCGTGCCGAGAATCCGTTGAAATCACCGTTCAGTGTATCTTGCGAGTTTTGGTGGCTTCCTTGAAGGTTGCAAAAATTTAAAGTTGGTAAACCAAGCTTGACGGCGGGGGCCAGTCATTGTGGGTCATTTGGGGGCCGATTCCCGCCGGGGTCGATCGCCCGTCGCCGGGGGCTGATGCCTAAGCCAGACCCAGCTTTTGGAGCACTGGGCGCGTGGAAACAATGTGGCGATCGAGGCCCAAATCGCGCGGGGCCAGGCCCAATGCCAGGCCAATCAGTTGCGGCAGATGCAGCACCGGGATGTTGAGCGATCGCCCGGTCACTTTTGCCACTTCCGGTTGTCGGGAATCGAGGTTGAGATGACAAAGGGGACAGGGCGTGACCAGGCAGTCGGCCCCCGCTGCGATCGCCTCGGCAAGGTGGGTTCCCGCCAACTGGAAGGAGGCCTCAGTGGCATAGCTGGCCAGGGGCCAACCGCAGCATTGGGTGCGCCCACGGTAGTCGATCGCCCCAGCGCCCAAGGCCGCAAAAATTTGCTCCATCGATCGGGGGTTGTCGGCGTTGTCGTAACGATTGAACGACTGGGCCCGCAGTAAATAGCAACCATAAAAGGCGGCGCAGTTGAGGCCGGCCAGTTGGCGAGTCACCCGCTGGGCGATCGCTTCAATGCCATAGTCGGCCACCAGGGCCCAGAGCAAATGCTTCACCTCCGTGGAACCCCGATAGGGCAAGCAACCCTGATCCGACAGCAGGCCATTCACCTGTTGGAAATAGTCCGGTTGTCGATCGCGGGCGGTTTTGAGTCGCTCATCCACATGGCCAATCACCCCTTGGCAGGTGCTGCAATGGGTCAGCATCGGTAAATCCAAGGCCTCAGCCAGGGCAATGTTGCGAGCATTGACCGTATCTTCAAGCAGTTGGGATTCTTCCTTGAACGTGCCTGACCCACAACAGGCGGCCGCCGTCAATTCCACCAGTTCAATGCCTAAAACACGGGCGATCGCGGTGGTGGATTGGTGCAACTCGCCACAGGCCCCCTTGGCCACACAGCCCGGGTAATAGGCATATTTCAGCTTGCCCGATCGACCCTGTAGCGGCTGGCGATCGGGAAAAGAACCGGTCGATCGCGATGTCGTCGGTGTTCCACTCTGGGCAACAACCATCGTTAAATTACTCCCAAGGGTTAATCAAACGCCCATTCACTTCATTGCCAATCACGTCATTGCCGATCGTGGCCACTGCCGAATCATGAGCCATCGATTACGTGACAACACATGACAACCGAATCGCGGCAGCCGAATCGTGGCAGCCGAATCGCGGCAACTAAGGCATGGCAACTCAGTCATGGCGCTGTCATGGCGTTGATGGTTCTGAGTTTAAAGGGCGTGACTGGGGTTTAGGGCAAATCTTTTGGATTCTGTTCCATTCTGAGCCAGTTGCTTGGTTTCAGTATCTGTACCTTGATCCCACCCCAGAATTTCTGCCCCGCCAAGTCAACCCAAACCGCCCACCGACTCGCATTGGACTGCGGGGAGCAATCGCCCGTAGAATCTCACCCGCAACGGCCGCTTTCCGATAAGATGAAGGAATGCTTAGATGCGCCCTCATCGGTGACCCGTCTCGATGCCCCTTGGTCGCGGCCTGGTTATCGTCATCTTCGAGCCAGCCGACTGCCTCGCTGCGGTCTATTCAGACGCAAGCCGACTGAGCCGGATGCAAGGCCCGCCCGCTCACCTTCTCGATCGCAGCATTTTCAGAGTTTTCAACGGCTCAGATCTGTTGTCGGATCGATCATTGCACCCCCGTTGTGCGACGATAACCCTCACCCCGTCAGACTAGAACCTGGGCGGCTTGGGGGGCTGTCCAATAGGAGTCATCATGTCAGCTCTAATTTTCGAAAAAGTTAAAAAAATCGTAGCCGATCAGCTCAGCGTTGAGGATGAAAAGGTCGTACCGGAAGCTAGCTTTAGCAACGACCTGGGTGCAGACTCCCTGGACACCGTTGAGTTAGTCATGGCCCTCGAAGAAGAATTTGATATCGAAATTCCTGACGAAGCGGCTGAGAAAATCACCACCGTGCAAGAAGCGGTTGACTATATCCTCGCTCAACAATCTTAGTTATTGCAGCCCGATCGCCCACTGACGGCTCGTAGACCTCTCGTGCTGGGTTTGCAGACCTCCAGACTGTTATCACCATGACCAGTTCCAACCGCGTTGACACCCCTGTGGCAAGCGCTGCCGGTGCGGCCCCCGCTGACGAACCCCGTCGGCGCGTTGTCGTCACCGGTCTGGGCGCAATTACCCCCATTGGCAACACCCTCAGTGAATATTGGGATGGGCTAATGGCGGGGCGTAACGGCATTGGGCCGGTTACGCTGTTTGATGCCTCACGCCACGACTGCCGAATTGCCGGCGAACTGAAGGACTTTGATCCGCTGCAATACATCGATCGCAAAGATGCCAAGCGGATGGATCGGTTCACGCAAATCGCGGTTTGTGCCAGTAAGCAAGCCGTTGCAGATGCCCAGTTCGTGATCAACGACCTGAACGCTGAGCAGGTTGGGGTGTTAATCGGAACCGGCATTGGGGGACTGAAGGTTCTCGAAGACCAGGTGGAAGTGCTACTCCATCGTGGGCCCGATCGATGCAGCCCCTTCATGATTCCCACCATGATTGCCAACATGGCCGCTGGTCTGACGGCAATCCAACTGGGGGCCAAGGGGCCAAACTCTTGCACGGTGACAGCTTGCGCGGCCGGATCCAACTCGATCGGGGATGCGTTCCGGCTCGTGCAGCGAGGCTATGCCCAGGCGATCGTGTGCGGCGGCTCAGAAGCAGCCATCACACCGCTGGGGATGGCCGGCTTCGCAGCCATGAAGGCCATGTCCACCCGCAACGATGATCCCACCCGCGCCAGCCGTCCCTTTGACCAAGGACGCGACGGCTTCGTCATGGGCGAAGGAGCCGGGATTCTGTTGCTTGAAGAACTGGATCACGCCCTCAGCCGGGGAGCCAAAATTTACGCGGAAATCATCGGCTACGGGATGACCTGCGATGCGTACCACATGACGGCTCCAGTTCCCGGCGGGGAAGGCGCAGCCCGAGCCATTCGCTTGGCCATGAAGGATGCAGGCATCACTCCCAACCAAGTGAACTACATCAACGCCCACGGAACCAGCACCCCCGCCAACGATTCCACGGAAACAGCGGCCATCAAAGCGGCTTTGGGTGAGGACGTGGCTTCCAAGGTGGCCATTAGCTCTACCAAGTCCATGACTGGCCACCTCCTGGGTGGCTCCGGTGGAATTGAAGCAGTGGCGACGGTCATGGCGATCGTCCATAACAAGGTTCCGCCAACCATTAACCTGGATGATCCTGACCCCGCTTGCGATTTGGACTATGTGCCCAATCAAGCAAGGGAAATGCCGGTGGAAGTGGCCCTGTCAAATTCCTTTGGCTTTGGTGGTCACAACGTAACGCTCGCCTTCCGTAAATATCGCGGCTAGGATTTTTCCTAGCATCGCGATCGACTGGAATGCAAGGGAGTTCAAACTGAATTTGGCGCTCAGTTCGGCGCAATCCGTAGGGGTGGGTTCTGGGAACCTGCCCCTATTGATTTGGTGGAATTAATTCGGTGAAATTGATTTGGTGGAATTAATTCGGTGAAATTAATTCGATCGATTCGGTGAATTGCTAGATTTCGCCATCAAATGCGATCGAACAAGGCCCGATAAACCGGCAAGCCTTGATCCAAAACCGATTTTTCCCGTTCGGTGGGAATCGGTAACGGATTTTGCGTCAACCAAGGAAGGGAATGGGTGAGCCGAAAAGCCGCATGTTCACAGAAGCGATCGCGCATTTCGATCGCCACTTCTTCGATGTCTGATTGCACAAAAACCTGTGCCCCCAAGGGTAAAAACTCCGCCAAATCCTTGACCAAGCTGGGTTGCACGACCCGGCGCTTTTGGTGGCGTTTTTTGAACCAAGGATCGGGAAATTGAATCGTTACCCGCTGCACAGTTCCTGGGGGCAAGGATGCCAACAGAGGGCGGATTGAGCGATTGGCATTACAAGGCAAATACCGCACATTTTCGAGGCCGCGTTCTTCGGCCCAGCGGTTGGCTTGATGCACCAAGGGTTCGCGAATTTCGAGGCCCAAAAAGTTCCAGGTTGGCTCTTGGGCCCCCATGGCTAAGATGAAATGCCCCTTCGCACAGCCAATGTCGAGATGAAGGGGCCGATCGAGTTGGCGAAACAGTTGCGACCAATTGGGGGGTTCGATCGCCCGATCATAATGGCGACTGAGGGGATTGACATGCTCACGAACACGCACCAAGGCCACGGGAGGTTTCCTCAACTCAAAACCTCCCGATCCTACCGCTTCAATTGAATGCGATCGCGATCGGGAGCAAGATTTTGGAAAGTTGAGGGAAGTCCCCGCAATAAGAACGTGATGAGAGCGCAATAGGACTGGCGAAATCCGGCATTCACGCCCTACACCAATTCCCTAAACCGCCAGGAATTGTTGGATGGTTTCGTTGCTGAGTTCGCTCGTGTCACCGGAGGCCACCATTGAGCCTTTTTGCATGGCGTAGTAGTGATTAGCCTTGCGCACAAAGTGCAAGTGCTGTTCCACTAACAACACCGCAATGCCGGTCGATCGAATGATATGTTGCACCGCTTCTTCAATCTGCAACACGATCGAGGGTTGAATCCCTTCCGTGGGTTCATCCAGCACCAAAAGTTTCGGTTTGCCCATCAAAGCCCGCCCGATCGCCAGTTGCTGTTGTTGACCGCCGGACAGGTCGCCCCCCATCCGATTCAGCATGGTTTTCAACACCGGAAATAGATCAAAAATTTCTTCAGGAATCGTTAAGTCTTTGGCATTTGCTCCGGCGCGATCGGTTCCTCGGCAAGCTTCCAAACCCAACAACAGGTTTTCCCGCACCGTCAGCCGGGGAATGATATCGCGACCTTGGGGCACATAGCCAATGCCCAACTTTGCTCGGCGATCGGGAGACAAATGGGCGATCGGAGAATCAGCCAGGGCGATCGCACCGCTCCGAGGCGGCAGCAGTCCCACAATGGTTTTCAGAAGCGTCGTTTTTCCCACCCCATTCCGACCAATTAAGCAAGTCATTTCCCCTTCGCGAACGGTCATATCCACATCGCGCAGAATATGACTTTCACCGTAATAAACATTCAAGCCCGAAACCTTCAACATCCCCAGTCCTCCATCTCAATTACTTGGGTCTTTTCTAGGGGCAATTGCCAGATCCCTAGTCCTCGTCTTCTTTGCCCAAATAGACTTCAATCACCCGTTCATCGCTTTGCACTTCATCCATCGTGCCTTCAAACAGCAATGATCCCTCATGTAAAACCGTCACTGTACGGGCAATTTGCCGCACAAATTCCATATCATGCTCAATCACAATGATCGAATGAACTTCTGCCAAAGAAATCAATAATTCTCCCAGTTGGTAGGTTTCTTCATCGGTTAAACCGGCCGCCGGTTCATCCACCAACAAAAGATCGGGCGATTGAGCAACCAACATGCCAATTTCTAGCCGTTGTTTTTCCCCATGGGAGAGCAGGGCCGCCGGTAATTGGGCTTTGCTGGTGAGTCCTAGGGTTTCCAAGAGCTGGGCAACGGACTGTCGTTCCGATCGCAGGGGTTTCCGAAACAAACTATGGAGCACGCCTTTTTGGGGATTGCCCGACAGTTCCAAATTTTGGGCCACGGTCAAGTTTTGATAAACCCGAGGCGTTTGGAATTTGCGACCAATACCCAAGCGCGCAATTTCGTATTCACTGCGCCCTTTGAGACTGCGGCCCTTAAACAACACATCCCCTTGGGTGGGCTTGACCTTGCCCGTGATTGTGTCCAAAAACGTGGTTTTTCCTGCACCGTTGGGCCCAATCACCACCCGCAATTCGCCGGGGGCCATGCTGAAGGTTAGGTTATTCAGGGCCTTGAATCCATCAAAGTTGACGGTCAGGTTTTGAATGGCGAGGATTGGCTGAGCCGCCGCCGTCGGCAGATCCAAAGAATGGGTCATGATTTATCCTGCAATTCTTCGCGCTCAAATTGAACTTCGGGATCGGTTTCCAAGCTGGGATAGGTAGCAACCGGCTGGGGCGATCGACCGATCAATCGGTTGATTAAATCCATGCCAGAGGTCTTGAGCCAACCAACAATGCCGTCGGGCAACACCATCACCACCAGTAGGAACAAGCCCCCTTGGAAAAAGAGCCAAATTGCTGAGAATTGTTCACTCAAAAGGCTTTTGGCAAAGTTCACCAACACCGCTCCCACAATTGCGCCCAGGAGCGTGGCACGCCCGCCGACGGCCACCCAAATCACCATCTCGATCGAGAAGGGAATATCCATGGTTTTGGGCGACACAATTCCCGATTGCAGGGTAAATAATGCCCCTGCCAACCCCGCCAGGGCCGCAGAAACCGCAAACACCACCACCTTAAAACCCGTGGGGTTGTAGCCAGAAAAACGCACCCGAGGTTCATCATCCCGAATGGCGATCAGGAGTCGCCCAAAGCGGCCAGAAATGAGCCAACGACAGACTAAATAGGCAACCACCAATCCACCAACCGTGATGAAATAGATGATTTTTTGGGTTCCTGGGGATGAAATATCAAAGCCCAGAAATTGCCCAAAATTGGTCAACCCATTGGTACCGTTAATTAACTTTTGCTGACCATTGAAAAAGTTGAAGAAAACAATGGTCGCCGCCTGGGTCAGAATGGAGAAATAAACGCCTCGAATTCGGTTCCGAAACACCAAATAGCCCAGAATACTAGCGGCAACCATGGGAACGGCAACCATGCCAACCAAAGTTACCGGAAAGTTATAGAACGGTTGCCAAAACCAAGGTAGTTCCGTCACCCCATACAGGGACATAAATTCTGGCAATTTCACCGTGGCATCGGGCGGAATTTGTACTAGCTTCAGGTGCATGGCCAAGGCATAGCCACCCAGGGTAAAAAACACCCCATGCCCCAAGCTCAACAGACCCGTATAGCCCCAGATCAGGTCAATGCCCAAGGCCACGATCGCCAAGGATAGATAGCGACCCAGAAGGTTCAGGCGAAAATCCGACAGCAACAGTGGGATCAAAAGCGCCACAATGAGGAGAACAATGGCTGCCCAATCCTCCGAACTGAGGGGAATTGATCGCTGTTTTCGGGTTGAAGGTAAAGATCCCATACTCACATCCCGCAATGAGGATTGTCGTTAGCAATTGCTGCAATTCTCGAATTGGAATTTGAGAATCGAAACTGAAGAATCGAAACTAAAGAATCAAAGCTGGCAAAACGCACAATCTGGAGAAATGGATAAGCCGCAAAACATTTCCCAGATTGCTGTTTAGGACTCGACCGTCCGTCCCTTTTGGGGGAAAAGACCGCCTGGACGCACTTGCAAAAAGACGATGATGGCGGCAAAAACCATCACCTTAGCCATGCTGGCGGTGGCAAAGAAGTTGAAGAACTCCGCAAGGGGTGGAATCTTCTCGAACACAGCGGCCAGGGTTCCGGAACCAATCAGGAAACTCGCAGTACCAATGGCCAACGCGGCGACGATCGAGCCAACCAGTTTGCCAACACCACCCACCACCACCACCATGAAGGTATCAACGATGTAGTTTTGGCCGGTGTTGGGCCCCACGGAACCCAACAGGGCGATCGCGCTGCCCGCAATTCCCGCCAGCCCGGAACCGAGGGCAAAGGTCAAGGAATCGACGGTGTTGGTGGCAATGCCCAAGCAGGCGCTCATGCTGCGATTTTGGGTGACGGCACGGATGCGCAGGCCCCAGAGCGATCGATTCAGGAACCAATACAGGCCAAAGAGGCAAAGAATCGTTAGGGCAATGATGAACAATCGGGTGGAAGGTAATTGCGAATCCCCGATCGGAATCCCGCCCCGCAACCACCGGGGAGCCGTCACGTCCACGTTTTGGGCTCCGAACCAGGGCTTGGTGACCGTTAACTTAAATTGTTGAGCTAACAGGCTGCCCACGGCGAGCGAAATCCCCGCTGAAACCGGCAACAAAATGCTCAGGGCCTGGGTTTTGATGGCCACCCAATTGGTGCGTTTACCCAACAGCCCCCAAGCCCCAAAAAAGAGTGCACAAAACAGCACCAGCCCGATCGCCATCACCCAATTAATGCTGCGCACAAACTGCTGCAACATCAGGCTCACCCCCCAGGTGGCCAACAGGGTTTCCAGAGGGCGACCGTAGAGAAATCGCACCACCCCCCGTTCCAAAATTACCCCCGCGATCGCTGTCACAATAAAAGCAGCAATCAGCGCTGGGAAAATATAAATTTCAAACGCCCCCTCTCCGAAGGATTTGAACAGATTCTGAACCAAAAACGTTGTGTAGGCTCCGAGCATCATCAGCTCGCCGTGGGCCATATTAATCACACCCATTAGCCCAAACACAATCGCCAGGCCTAATGCTGCAATGAGCAACACGGAGCCAATGCTAATTCCGCTAAAAATGGCATCAAGCATCTCAAGAACTGGGTTGAGTGTGCGGGTGAAATAAACCTCATTACCGTAGTCCTTCAACAACAAAGGGGCAGTGACGACTTGGCCGACTGCCCCTTGGCTGCTGTAGAACCGATGCCTATGCAGTGGCTATTGCCCGCCAAGCATCATCAGGGTTACAAAGATCAAATGGCTTAGATCTTGTACTTGCCGCCCTTCTTCGAATCCGACCAGTCGCAAGCGAAGCCCTTGGTTTCAGCCACAAATTGGTTCCAGGGCACCGGCTCGATCGCCTTATCCGTTGAAAACACGACCTTGAATTGACCGCTCTTTTCAATTTCGCCAATCCGCACCACCTTCGACAGGTGATGGTTAGCGTTCATGGTCACCATGCCTTCTGGGGCATCGAAGGTTTGGCCATAGGCAGCCGCCCGCACTTTTTCCAGGTCATCGGCGGTCTTCGCCTTTTCGACGGCTTGCTTCCACAGATAAACAGCAATGTAGGCCGCTTCCATGGGGTCATTCGTAACGCGATCGGGGCCATATTTAGCCTTGAATGCATCCACGAATTTCTTGTTCGCCGGAGAATCCACCGACATGAAATAGTTCCAAGCGGCGTAGTGGCCTTCCAGGTATTCCACCCCGATCGCTTTCACTTCTTCTTCCGCAATACTCACGGACATTGAAGGATATTTGTCAGGGCCCAAACCAGCCCCTTGCAACTGCTTGAAGAATGCAACATTACTGTCACCATTCAAGGAGTTGAAGATTACACCACCGTTGGGTAGAGCGCTGCGAATCTTGGTGATGATGGGCGTAACTTCCGTGCCGCCCAGGGGAATGTAATCCTCACCAACAACTTTGCCGCCCAGCTTTTCCACTTGGGCTTTGATGATCGTGTTGGCAGTTCTCGGGAAAACGTAGTCAGAACCGACCAGGAAGAATTCTTTACCTTTGTTTTTGAACAGCCACTCAACGGCCGGTTCAATCTGTTGGTTCGGCGCAGCGCCCGTGTAGAAGATGTTTTGGGAACATTCCTGCCCCTCATACTGCACGGGATACCAAAGCATGTGCTTCTTCTCCTCGAAGACCGGCAGCACTGCCTTGCGGCTGGCAGAAGTCCAGCAGCCAAAAATGGTGACCACCTTGTCTTGGTCAATCAGCTTCTTCGCCTTTTCTGCGAAGGTGGGCCAATCAGAGGCTCCATCTTCCACAACCGGCTCGATTTGCTTGCCCAGGACACCGCCGGCCTTGTTGATCTCTTCGATCGCCAGCAGTTCAGCATCAATCACGCTCTTTTCACTGATCGCCATCGTGCCGCTCTGGGAATGCAGAACGCCGACTTTGATCGTGTCACCACTAGCAGCAGGGGATCCGGCGGGGCTAGCCCCGGGGCTAGGGCTGCCCGGCGATGGAGCGCTTTCCGGGGCTTGGCCACAGGCCTTGAGTAAAACACTGGCACTCAGGGCAGCGGAGCCGTAAAACAGAAATTTACGGCGATTAAATTGACCGGACATTGTATTGTTTTACACTCCTCAGCTTTGCGTAAAAATCAGTTACAAACCCCGCTTATTGCCTGGATAAAGGACTCAAAAAAGCCCTGGCTTGTCCCGATTTTAGCGTCATCCTAGGGCGCTGAAATATAGGTCGTTGTATCTGAAGATACAGAATTTTTTTTCCTGTTTTTCTGAAAGTCCTGACGGGGGCGAGTTTCAACGGGGGCCATCATCACAGATTCTGATTGTTGTCATTCGATAATTTGGATATTGTGCTGTTTTGAAAAAAACGTTATAACCGATACTTAACCAAATCCTCACTGATTATTTACTATCAGGATCAGCTTGTTCGCCGTTGTTTACAAGGGTGATGAGCTGAGTGAGGATTTACTAAAGTTTTGGTGTGAGGATAGATCGTGTTGAAAAGTCGCTATGGAATCCTGATGGCCGCCTTGGCCATTTCGGGTGGGGCAATGTTGGGCACGGCCGATCGCGCGGCTGCTGAAAGTCCGGTTGGGGTGAACGCCTCCACGGAAGCGACGCTGCTCGGGTCGATCGACTCGGAAATGGCGCTGGATCAAGTCACTTCCGTTTCGCAACTGTCGGATGTACAGCCCACCGATTGGGCATTCCAGGCATTGCAGTCCCTGGTGGAGCGCTACGGCTGTATTGCGGGTTATCCCGATGGCACGTTCAAGGGCAACCGCCCCCTCAGCCGCTACGAGTTCGCCGCTGGTTTGAATGCTTGCCTCGATCGGATCAATGACCTGATCAAGGCCGCCACAGACCCGCTGGCCACCAAGGAAGATTTGCGGAAGCTGCAAAAGCTGCAAGAAGAATTTGCCGCTGAGTTGGCAGCCCTGCGCGGCCGGGTTGATTCCCTGGAAGCACGCACCTCAGAACTGGAAGCCAACCAGTTTTCAACCACCACCAAGCTGTCCGGTCAGGTGATCTTCGGAATGCAGGGTGGCACGCTCACGGGCGACGACAGCGACGATAGTGGCGCAGAAAACGTCACCTTCAGCCAACGGACGCGGTTGCTGTTGGTCACGAGCTTCACCGGCAAGGACAAGCTGTTCACCCGTTTGGAATCCAACAGCGTTCGCAGCCCCCTGAACGATGTGACGGGGCTAACCAACCTCAGCTACGGCAACGGTTCCGATACGAACTTCCGCCTGACCTTCTTGGCCTATGAGTTCCCCCTGAGCGATCGCGCTACGGCGATCGTGGGTCAAGATTTGCTGCTCGAAGATGCCCACCCGGTTCACACCCCCCTCTATGGCGGCGGCAATGGAGCCATTAGCGCTTTTGCCGACTTGAACCCGATCTATCGCCAGCCCACCTACGGTGGTGCGGGGATTCGTTGGCGGGCTAGCGACAACTTCACGGTGGCCGCGCTCTACTCGGCCGGCAACTCCGCCAGCCCCGATGAGGGTCGCGGTTTGTTTGACGGTAGCTACAGCGCCAGCGTCAGCTTGAACTACACCAGCTCAGACGATCGCTTCTCGGCCGGTCTGCTTTACGCCCACTCCTACTACTCTCGGGTCGATCGCCCCTTCAACGTCCTGGGCGGCTCGGGCACGAAGAACACCTTCAACTTGTTCAAGGGTGACTCCTTCGACAGCGACAACATTGGCTTCCAAACCCAATACCGCTTCTCGGAGCACTTCGGAATGCACGGCTTCTTCGGCTACACCTGGGCCGACAGCCTGAACAACGATGATGCAAATGCTGACATCCTGACCTGGGGTGTGGGCTTCACCTTCCCCGACCTGGGCAAGGAAGGCAGCATGGGCGCACTGACGGTGGGTCAACCGCCGACGGTGGTGAATGCCGACGGCGTTGATGAAGACGACAACACGCCGATTCTGGTGGAAGCGATGTACAAGTTCGCCCTCAACGACAACATCTACCTGACTCCGGGTGTGGTGGCCGTGTTTGATGCCAACGACAACGGTGATACGGCTGTGATGGGCGTACTGCGCACCGAGTTCAAGTTCTAGAACTGGCCGGAATCGTTGCTGCCACTGCCAGGCCTGCCGATGGCGTGATCAGGTGTGGTTGCAATCCGGACAGGCCGGGAGGTTCAAGGCAATCGGTCTCTATGGATGGGTTGCCTTGATGCCAAATCTCAACTAAAAGCGTTTTCTCAATCCGATACCAAATTGAGCACCCCGCGATCACTAACGCCGGGGTGCTTTTTGCTGTGTCGGGATGTCTTTTGTTGCAAACAGTTAGGGCTGCGACGGAGCCTGTAGCTTCACCAACTCCTCTTGGATCCGTTGGCGCAGGGCAGGATCGATCGCGTGGGTTTGGGTCATTTGATTAAACTGGGCGATCGAGAGGCCCGTTCCCTCAATGATGCCCTTGGTTTGATTGCAGAAAGAAACGGCAATTTCCCGCGCCTCCCGCGACAGCGACTTCACCGTATCGCCCTGAGAGCAAATCACCACCGGTAAGGGCCGATCGCCCATGACGGTTTTCAGTTGGCTGGCCGCGGCCTGGCGCACCGGCTCGATCGCCAACACCGCATCGGCATATTGGGCGATCGCCGCAGTTCCCGACGACTGGGTTTGGGCCTGCGCTTGCCAAGCCCCGAACATCCCCAAGCCCAATACCCCCAAAGACAGCCAGCCCCCAGAACGCAATCCCAGCTTTCGGGGCGATCGACCCTCTTTTGGAGTCACCGTTGCTTGTTCATCAATGCGATTGCGCTGTTCTTGTGCCATAGCCCCATCCACGCTTTCCGAGCATCAACCGCCATTGTAGGGTCGAGTTGAATTTCCCCGTCAATCCGGAGCGCTGTCTAATCTAACTAATCCAAAGACTGCTGACCGGTTGGCGATTGGCGCTCATTTTCCATGGCCCGGTAACCATCGGGGAGCAGGGTTGTGTGGTCATAAAAGGCTTGGGAAAGATCCGGATCCTTCGCCCGAAACAGATTAGCCCGCTGGAGCTTGGCCCCTTCCAAATGCGCTGACTTGAGGTTGGCACTGGTCAAATCGGCCCCTCGCAAATCCGCCTCCCGCAGATCGGCACTATATAGATCGGCCCCACAGAGATTGGCATGACGCAAATCAGCCGATCGCAGGTTGGCATAGCGAAAGTTGCTGCGCACACATTGGGACTCCTGCAAGTTCGCACCCGCCAAGTTGGCCTGATAGAGCTGAGCATTTCCCAACTCCATTCGTTGTCCCTGAACTTGCGCCAGTTGCGCTTGGCTCAAGTTGGCATAGGGCAGGTAGGCCATGACCAAACAGCTCTGTTGCAGATCAATGTCTGGTAACGAGGCTTCAAACAGATCCACTCCCTGAAGATCACTTTTTTGAAAATTGCGTTGACCTTGCTGATATGCAGATTGGAGTTCTGCTGCGGTCAGTTTTTGCATACCATCGACGACGATACAACAGGCTCCCGAGCGACGGCGGGAGCGACGGTGACAGGTCAGTTTCTGCTCAATTTCTGCCCAAAGTGGTGGCGGGAGCTTATTCTACTGCCGGGGTAAACCCTTGGGGTGATTGCTGACTGGGCAAATTTTGGGCTGCATTCCTAAACCATCGACGAAAGCTTAATTAACTAATACTGGCTGGATATTGGCTGAATATTGGCTGACTGTAGGTCTCAGGAAGAAGTCAGAATTTTTCTAAAATTCAACCGTTTTCTATCAGAATTTTTCGGATATTTTTGCAGACCTAAGATTTTTTTTAGATTCAATTTCTGGGGTTACTGTCTTTCCAGTCCATGATCAGGTATCAATTTTGTCAGTTTGTGAATTTGCTTCTCCAGCAATCCCAGCGGAGATCGGGAGGTTGCATTAGAAAATAATCGAGAAAATTATAAACCAGGAAAACACATTTAAAATTGCCAAAAAATAATTAATCTCACAGACATCATGATCCCTCGATCGCTTTGAAGACTCCTAGGCTTCCTGGGAGATCTGCGCTCCAGCAGTGGTACAAATTGCGAACTGGGGCCATCGGCCAAGGCCACATTCCCAAGGACAGGAGCGTCTGCATGGGCTGGCGATGGAAGTGGGATCAGCAGCCAATTCAGCATTGAATAGAGGGCAAATTTATTAATCAAAAATAATTATCATTTGATTTAAAAAAATCATCATTAAGCCATTTTCAAAAATTCTCCCAGGCGGCCACACCCTTGACTCGGAATGGGGGGATGTACCTCACGGCGCTGATGGTTGATCTTGCTCCCGTGGTGGGACGATCGGGGGTGTAATTGGGCGATGATGTTTACCGCGAGTGGATTGATTTGTCCCCGTTGTTGTTGGATATTGATTGCGCGATCGTTCCTCGTTCAATTGGAAGCCATGCCCGAGGTAGAGTTGTCTATCGCTCAGTACTATCACGAGCGCACTAAGTATGATCCTGAAACGATCGAGCGTCAATCTCGACCGCTGAATTGGGACGATCGCCCGGAACTATACAAGGACTATCGATTTGGCACAGTGCTGGATCTCAAGCCCAGCGCGATCGATGTTTTAGACAGCCCGATCGCGACCTGGTGGCGGCGACTGTCCAAGTTGCTCTATTGCGCCTATGGGATCACGGCTCGGCTGCCGCAAATGGGCGTGGCGCTCCGTTCGGCTCCTTCGGCGGGGGGGCTGTATCCAGCGGAGGTTTATCTGTTGTCGCCGGGCAATGGCCCCTTGGCGGCGGGGCTATATCACTACCAAGTGAAAACCCATGGTTTGGTGCAGGTGTGGGACAGTGCCCTTTGGCCTGACCTGCAAGCGGCCTGCTTTCAGCACCCTGCGTTAACCGACGCTTCCTTGGCCTTGGTCACCACGGCGGTTTTTCAGCGCTCGGCGTGGCGTTATGGCGATCGAGCCTATCGCCGCATTTGTCTGGATACGGGGCATTTGTTGGCCAATGCCACGCTGGCCAGCTCCCTAGTGGACTATCAGGCCACGCTGATCGGTGGTTTTGATGATGAGCAACTGGAACGGCTGCTGTTTCTGGAACCCGAGCAAGAGGGCGTGACGGCGGTGGTGGCCCTCACCGAAGGAACCGGGCCCGATCGCCCGCACCTGTCCGCCCCCAGCGCCCTGCCCTCCCGGGCCGATCGCGCCTATCCTGATTTGCCCGATGGTCAACTACTGCGCTACCTACACCAGGCCACGCGAATCACGTCCCAATCCGCCGCGATCGATCCGAGCTTGCTCACCCAGGACAACCGTTTGGTCGCCGCCGACAAGTACAATCTGCCCTTTGGTCTCAAAGCCCCGATCGCCGCGCCGCCCATCCATTGGGGTCAGCAGCTTCAGGAGTTGGAGCGCACCATCTTGCACCGTCGCTCAACCCGGGCCTACAGCGGTGACAGCCTCAGCCTCAGTGACCTATCCAGCATCCTGACCTTCGCCTACCATCCCCGCGATTACGCCGATCAGGGTCTCGATCCTGACCCGGACTATTTCGACCCCTATTTGATCAACAGCTTCGTGGCGGTGTCCGATGTGGAGGGTCTCGAAGCCGGTTGCTACTACTACGCTCCCCAGGCCAACGAGTTACGGCAAATTCGCTTCAAAAATTTCCGAGAAGAGTTGCACTTCCTCTGCTTGGGCCAGGAACTGGGGCGAGATGCGGCGGCGGTAGTGTTCCAAACGGCAGACCTAGACGCGGCGATCGAGCGCTATGGCGATCGCGCCTATCGCTACTTACATCTAGACAGCGGCCACCTGGGCCAGCGGCTGAACTTGGCGGCCATCCGCCTGGGGTTAGGGGCCAGCGGCATCGCCGGATTCTTTGACAACCAAGTGAACGAGGTGTTGGGCATTCCCCCGGCCGAAGCGGTTTTGTATATCACCACCCTCGGTCGAATCCGTCGTCGCTAGCGGGCGATCGCCCCTAGGTCTCCACCAATCGCATCACCGGTTCCTGATACAGGGGAACCGTGAAGGTCACCGTGGAACCCAGCCCTTCACCCAGGCTGTAGAAGTTCATATCACCCCCCATCGCCTCCACCAGTCGCCGGGAAATTACCAGCCCTAACCCCGTGCCCCCATAGCGTCGGGTGCGGGCCCCATCCACCTGGCTGAAGGATTGGAACAGCCGGTCTTGTTTATCGAGCGAGACCCCAATGCCCGTGTCGGCCACCCGAATTCGCACAAATCCCGGTAGCTCGCGATTTTGCACCACCACCGGTTGCCAAATCAGGTCAGCGCTGACGGTGATGCCGCCTTCGTGGGTGAACTTAATGGCGTTGCCAATTAGATTCAGCAACACCTGAAGCAACCGTTGATCGTCCCCATACATCAACACATCGTCGTGGGTATCCGGGAGCTGCAAGTCATAGCGCAAGCCCTTTTGCTGAATTTGGGCCAAGGTGAAGTCCGAAGCATGGCGACAGAGTTCCCGCAGGTTCACCGGCACCAGGTGCAATTCCAGGCGATCGGCCTCAATGCGGGCAATGTCCAAAATGTCGTTCAGGATATTCAGCAGGTGAACGGCGCTGTTGTAGGCCTCCTGCAAAAAGTCCTGCTGCTCTTCGGGATCATCCACCATCCCATCCAAAATCAGCTTCAGAAAGCCAATCACCCCGTTCAGGGGCGTGCGAATTTCGTGGGATGTGTTGGCCAAGAATTCACTCTTAAGCCGCGAGACCTCCTCCGCCTGTTCGCGGGCTTCCTCTAGTTCCTGCTGCTTTTGAATCAGGTGAATGTTTTTCTCTTGCAGCTCGTGGGTCAGGGCTTGGCTTTCCGCAAAGAGGGTGGCATGGGCGATCGCCGTGCCCACTTGGTCGGCCAACTCTCGCATCAGTTCCGCTTCGGCCGTCGTCCAGTGGCGGGTGCGATCGTACTGATAGAGCGCAATCAGTCCGTTCACCTTGCCCTGGTGACGAGCCGCCACAATAATTGCCGACTGATTCCCGAAGGGATCTTGGTTTAGCCGATCCATCACCACGGGTTCCAGGCTAATCAGCGCCTCCCCCATCGGTGTGTCATGGGCCACGGAGAGATCAGCGCCCAGCATGGGATGGGGACTGGGGCTGCGGGTATGTTCCGCCACGACTCGCACCACCCCCTCCTGGGGGCCCGGGTAGGCACAAACAACGGCCCGACAAACACTGAGGGCTTGGACGAGGCCACAAACCGTTTGTTGCCAAATGGTGTCGAGATCGAGCGTTTTGCGAATGTTGCGCGCAATCTTGGTCAAGAGAATTTGATAGAGAGCCGAACTGAGGGGCAGGGTGCGCCGAATGCTGGTGGCAATTTTGCTCAGGAGCTTTTGATGAGCATCCAGGGCAGAAGGGAGATTCGCCGGAGTCATTGGCTCGTGCGATCGCGTTGAAATCGATCGCCCCATGACCAACACCCGATCGGCTCGCCCATCGTCCCCCAGCATCGGACTGAGCACTAAATCAAAAGTACGCGACTGATTCGCCCAGGCCAGGCGACAAGTTAAACGTTCTGGAGCACCCTGCAAGATGACCCGGTTCAAAATCTCAAAATACTCAGGCAGGCTGATTGGCCCAAAGAGGGGTTCTTCGGGCGGAGCCGCGCAAATGAGTTGGGAATCGAGGCCCACGGCGGCGGCTTCTCGCCAGTGGAAAGCTCGATAGTGACCCTCGTTGTCTTGGATGTAGGCCAACTCGGCCCCCAAGTGCTGAAGCGCGAGGGGTTCATCAATGGTCATGCCCGATCGCCCTGGCTTCGCGGTTGCTTCCGGCAGACTGGATTCAGGCGCACCAGATTCGGGCGCAACCCCTCCCGACGGCACAGAATCAGATGGCACAGAGCCAGACACGACGGATCCCGATCTGACGGATCCCGAGGCGATCGATCCCGGTGCGGTCGATTCTGAGGGAACGCTAACCGGAGATGAACCCACACCAAGAGACCCAAGCGGCGCTGGATATGTCGTCAGATCCCGATGATCACCAGGGCGATGCGGGAGGACAGTCGGATCCATGGCGGAGTTGTCCGGGGAGGTCAACGTAGATGGCAAAAAATCCGAAGACGAAGGGGATCCAGACATTACGCGCTCGCTTACAGGGCCATAACCGCTCAATAACCTCAGTGGTAACATCTCTGAGCTTCAATCCTGAGGCCCAGTTCACCACAATTTCCGCGATTCAACACAACTGGCAACGCAATCTAAGAACACAAGCTCAGGGAACACAAGCTAAGGCCGATCGGCTAATCGTTCCATTCGCCACGGGGCGGCACAACGGGATTGCGCGGCAACAACCGCGAGAGGTCATCCTCGCGGGCTGGGCCACCCCGCAACCATTGGCGCACGGCGGCTTCGATAATTTTGCTTGGGTCGTCGGTCAGGTGATTGACTCGATCGAGCAAGTCCGGATCGAGACGAATCGAAAGCTCAACTTTTTCGCGTTCCGGGCGGGGGCTGGCGGCGCGATCGCCCATGGTGGAGGGTTCCATGTGTTTGGTGGGGGGTTAGATAAGGCTAACGGTCAGACTCGGCATGGAGGGGGGATTGCCAGCAGCATAGCGGATTGATTACCCGCCGTCCTAGCATTTTTGAGCGCTGGATTTTCTCAGCGCTAGATTTTCCGGCTTTGTGGCAGATGCACCTGTGCCTTTGCCCCATTGCCCACGGTTCATCTAATTGTCCGGATTAAGAATCCTCCCAGAAGGGATCGCCATCCATGCAGATAGCTCAATGAGTTTTATCTTTATTTTACCTGGTTGAGATTTGACCGGGGCGGATGTAGTTTGGCTAGGTTATTGGCACAATTGCGAGAGTCGCTTGAGTGGCGCATGATTCTTGGAGCAATCCGATTCGAGTGGTCTCGAAATTTGGGTCCCGGAATTTTTCCTGGCTCAAATCTCCATCCCATGACTGCTTAAATCTCCGTCCCATGACTGCCTAAATTGCGGCCCGAAAATCGTTGCAAACCGTTACGAAGCAAGAGAGTCGCCCTTGCTCGCACGGGTGGTAAGCTGTCAAAGCACTCGATTTAACAAACCGGTTTTTGTAAGAAGGAAGCGGCGACGATGACCAGCGCAAACGATACGCCTTATTTGTTGCGAGCGCTGCGGGGCGAAGAACTGCCTCGCCCGCCCGTGTGGATGATGCGCCAAGCAGGGCGTTACATGAAGGTTTATCGGGATTTGCGCGAAAAATATCCGTCCTTCCGCGATCGCTCGGAAATTGCTGACTTGGCGATCGAAATTTCCCTGCAACCCTTCCGCGCCTTCCAACCCGATGGCGTGATCATGTTTTCGGACATTCTCACGCCCCTGACCGGGATCGGCATCCCCTTCGACATCATCGAAAGCCGCGGCCCCGTGATTGAGTCGCCAATTCGGACGATGGAGCAAGTCCAGGCCCTGACTCGCCTCGATCCCGATGCGGCCATGCCCTACATCCGCACCATCTTGACCACCCTTCGCCAAGAAGTGGGCAACAAGGCGGCCGTATTGGGCTTTGTGGGCGCGCCCTGGACATTGGCGGCCTACGCGATCGAGGGCAAAAGCTCCAAAGAATATGCCGTGATTAAGCGGATGGCCTTCTCGGAGCCAGCCGTGCTGCACGCTTTCCTCGAAAAGCTGTCGGACATGGTGGCAGATTACATGTGTCACCAAATCGATTGCGGCGCACAAATGGTGCAAATGTTCGACTCCTGGGCGGGTCAACTGTCGCCCCAGGATTACGACACCTTTGCCCTGCCCTACCAACAACGGGCCTTCAAGAAGGTGCGCGATCGCTACCCCGATGTGCCCCTGGTGCTTTACATCAGCGGCAGCGCCGGCATTCTGGAACGGATGGGCCAATCGGGCGCAAATGTGGTCAGCGTTGATTGGACGGTGGATATGGCCGATGCGCGTCGTCGCCTGGGCCCGGACATCATGGTGCAAGGGAATATTGATCCCGGCGTGCTGTTTGGCTCCAAGGCATTCATCCGCGATCGAATCATCGACACGATCAACAAGGCCGGCCGCAAGGGTCACGTCCTGAACCTGGGCCATGGCATTCTGTCCACCACCCCGGAAGAAAACGCCGCCTTCTTCTTTGAAACGGCGAAGAACGCTGACAAGCTGTTGGTGGGCGCACGGTAAGACCGTTCGGCCCTTCATTCGGCACAGCTTCAGTGCGTCGATAAAGAGCATCGATAAAGAGCATCAAAAGCGAGGGCGATCGGGAATCGATCGCCCTCGCTTTTTACGGCCGCGACGACCTGGAGCCAGCACCGCCAGGCGACCACCAACCCAAGTTTTCTCCTAGCTTTGGCTTTTCAGACATCCTCGGCATCCAATTTCTGGGTTCCTTGAGATTAGTTGGGAGACCCGTTGGGTGCTCAATTGGGAGATCCGTTGGCGTAAAAATTGACAGAAATTCTCTATAGGAATCTGGAATCATAAACGAATCACAGGACTGCTTTGGGTCATTTTTCAATCATTTTGCAGCCCAAAATTGCGATCACAATCCTCTAAAAAATATTCAATAAGCTGACTGATGTTGTCCTGAAATCTAGATTGTTTTAATCCAATCCTTTTGGAAAGACTTGATAGAATTAGGGCATGTATCGTCGGTGGCGAGTAACTCCCATGATGAATCTTGGCGAACTTCGTCTGAGATCGCGCATTATCGGTTTGGCTCAAGAACCTGCGGCTAAGGTGGCCTTGGCCGGTGTGGCAACGGTGGTGGTTGCCCCGATTATTTTGCCTTTGTTGAAACCAGCGCTCAAAGCAGGGTTGAAAACCGGGGTTGTGTTGTTTGAAAAGACAAAAGCCGCGATCGCGGAAACCGGCGAAATGATCGCGGATATTGCGGCGGAGGCCCGGGCTGAAGCCCTCGCGGAAGCCCGGGTACCGCTGGGTTTAACGGCCAGTGCGCCCGGATCGGAGGTGACCCCGGCGTTGAATGCAACCTCGCCGGAAGAAGAACACCGACTGGTCTAATGGGAAGGGTGAGCGATCGGGCTGGATGCGCCAGCCGATCCACTCACTGCCCAATTCCGTCCCGATGTCATCAAACAATGAGCGCCCAATCATAAGCGCCCAATTGTGAACGCCCAGAAATGCAACACCCAGAAATAAGCCCCTTGGTGTTCCTGCCGAGTTCGATCGAGCGGTTAACGCTCTCCTAAGCGGCGTTGTTGGTTTGTGCTGTGCCCTGAACTGAATCCTGCTGAGAAGCCCCAATTGCCATTGCGCGGTTGGGGCGTTGGTTTTGGGCCGCGGGAGCCAGGCGCAGGGTGGGAGCGGGGGCCGTTTGTTGGGCTTGGGTAATCCAATCGCTCAGGGCGATCGGGCGTTGGCGCTGGTGCAAGGATTGCAGGAGCGATCGCACCACCACGGGCCCCACCAGGACGGCCCCCAACCCCAACAAGGCTGTCAAGTCCTGTTGACAGCCATCCTCAATCATTTCCTTGACATGAAAGGTGATCACGGATTTATCCAGATGAATCCAAGCCATGGGTCTGAAGGGGGTGAAGGGTTTGCAAATCGAGGCAGTGAACGCAGGTTGAACAACGAGGTGAACGCTGGGGTGAACAGGGGCGATCGGTGGGCGGGGAGGGAACGCTAGCGATCGCGGGGTCGCTCAAAAAAGTGGTGCTGAATCAGGGGGCGCAAACTATTGAGGCCGGCGGCGATCGCGGAGCCGTTGTGGATGGCGGTGGCGATCGGGGGGCTGAGGCCGCGGGTGGTGGCCAAGCCCAAAGCAATCAGGTTTGGCAGCACCACCAAGGCGGTGTTTTGTTCAATCAACCCTTGGGTTTGGCGGGCGATGGTCAACACCTCCAGCAAATCCAGCAAATGGTTATTCATCAACACCACATCGGCGGTTTCGCGGGCAATTTCCGACCCCTGCTCAAAGGAAATAGACACATCCGCATAGGCCAGGGCCACGGAATCGTTGAGGCCATCGCCCACAAAGGCCACGGTGCGCCCCGATCGCCGCAGGTCGCGAATGATGGTGGCTTTGCGATCGGGAAAGGCTTCCGCATAAACCCGGTCGGTTGGAATTTCCAGGGCCCGTGCCACCTGGGCCGCGCGGGCGGGCGTGTCGCCGGTCAGCAACCGCACATCCAATCCCAATTCCGTTTGCAGGGTTTGCACCAGGGCCGCGCTTTCGGGCCGTAGGGGGTCGGTGTAGCGCAGTTCGCCCATGAATCGGCCATCCACGGCCACATAGATCGAAGGCTGGGCGATCGAGGGTTGGCTGCTGGCCTGTTGATCCAGGGTGGTCAGCCATTCGCCCAAACCCGTCACACCCTGTTGGATTAAAAATCGCGCACTGCCCACCAGCACATCACCCGCCGCCAGTTGGGCCCGCACCCCCAGGCCCACTTCATAGTTCCATTCACCCCGATCGCTCAGGGTCAGGCCCCGATCGGCCGCTGCCCGCACGATCGCCTCGGCCACCGGATGGGTCAGCCGCTGTTCCGCCGAAGCGGCCAGTTGCAGGAGTTGATCAGGGGTGATGTCCGGTTGGGCGGGCAACACTTGCTCTAAAACAATGTCGCCCTGGGTGAGCGTGCCCGTTTTGTCGAACACCACCGTATCGATCGCCGCCAACTGCTCCAGGGTTCGCCCGCTGCGCACCAACACACCGTGACGGGTGGTGTGGTTCAAGGCTCCCAGGAACGCCGTGGGAATCGATAGCCGAATGCCGGTCACAAAGTCCAGGGTCAGAATGGCCGCCGCCCGAGCCGGATCGCGGGTGGCAATCAGCACCACCAGGGCCAAGATCAGGGCCGGGCCGATCGCCCTGTCAGCCAGCCGTTCGGCATAGTTGGCCATCCGAGTGTCATAGACCGGGGCCTGTTCCAGCAGGGCCAAGCTGGCGGCGGCACGGGTTTGGTTGCCCACCCGTTCGGCTCGCAGGTAAATTTGCCCCGATCGCACCAAGGTTGAAGCATGAACCCAGCGGCCGGCACTGGCGGCCACGGGCAAGGGTTCCCCGGTCAGGCTTTTTTCATCGATCGTGGCTTCACCGGACAGCACCGGCCCATCGGCGGGAATTTGCTCACCGGGATAAACCACCACCAAATCGCCCACCTGGAGCTGGTCACTGGGAATTCGTTGGGGCGGCCCGTCGTTCATTTTCACCCAAGCAAACCGCCCGATCGCATCGGACAAATTAGCCGTTCGCAGGGCCGTGGCCCGTGCGGTGCGATCGCGAATCGCATCCCCCAAGGCGTGCAAAGTCAAGACCAAGGACGGAACCACCAAAGATCCACCGCTGCTGCTGAGGCCGATCGCCAACAGATCCATGCAGTCAATGTTCAAGCGGCGATCAACCGTCACGCTTTGCCAGGCCCGCTGGGCCACGGGCCAAACGGCCCGCAACAGGGCCACCGTCGCCAACACCCGCAACGGCAACAGGGGCCGCCACCGGGCCAACCCCGCCAGAGCCAAGGCCGTCAAGGTTTGGGACAAGGAGGCTTCTTCCTCTTCTTCATCCTCCGCCGTTTCCGTCGGGGCCCCGACCGTGGCAGGAGCTGGCGGTTCTGGGGCCGGTTGCAACAGCAGGGCCCGATCGGGCCAAGCCAGGGCCAGCCAGTCATCCAAGCGCAATCGCAGGCCGGCCATTGGTAATTGGCGATCGTGATACACAATCGTCACCGAAGCGGCCGCCCGCACCACCCGCACCGCCGCCACGTCCGATCGCGCCGCCAGGGCCGTTTCCAACCGTTCCACCGCCAGGGCCGAAGACCGCGCCGGCCACCAACGCACCCGCACCCGGCCCGGCTGCCAATGGACTAATTCCCAATGGGTCCAGGCCGCCGGTCGTTCCCAGCGCCAGGTGCGATCGTCCGCCACGGTCTGCCCCATGTTTGCCATTGCCATGCCCTTTTCGCTGAAATCCTGATGGTGGCTAATCCTGGTTGGCGCGATTCAACACCTGCAACAATCGCAACCCCAACTCCAAATCCGAGAGGCCCGTGGAGTCGTATTGAATTGCCAAGGAGGCCGCCGCCTGATTGATCCGCGTGCCCAACACGATCGGCTCATCCTTCAGCAGGGTTTCCAGCCGCTTGCCATAGGCTCGATCAGTGCGGAGGCGATCGATCCGCAACCGAATCCGCCCCGGCACGGAATGGACGATCGTGCAATCTTCGCAACCCAAACCAACGCCCAAATTATTGCCCAGTTCAGTGAGGGAAATGGGACTCGTCTGGGCAGCGGCGGTGGATTGGTTGCTGGGGGCCGGCGCTGCGGTCACCGTGGCCAAAGCCGCCCCCGCCGTCACCATCGCCAACGTGCCCGCCGAGCTGTTGGCCTGCTGTTTGAAGTACAGAATGACTTGGCGCACCACCGCCGCGATCGCCAGATTGGTCAACAGGGCCCGCGAACCGCGCAGTTGAAACCGGGTTGTGACAAACAAGCCCGCCAACACCGGCAAAATCGTCGTAATTTCTCCGTATTCCTGCAACCATTGCCCCAATTGGGCAGACAGGGTGAGGTTGCTTAACGCAGAGTCAGGGCCCGGCTCGATCGCGCCGGATGGGGTGGATTGCGCCAACGCACCCGTTGCCGTTTCGGCCAGATCAGAATCAGAGTTCACAGGTTGGGATTGAGGAGGGGCAGAGGAAGCATTGATCACCAGCCGATCGGACTCGGGGGGCTGCTCCTGGAAAGCTGGGGCGATTGGAGAGACCTCAGCGGCCGAGTCCAACCCTGAATTAGCCAACGGTTGCGGCTCAGGGGTTACGGATGGCTCGCGATCGGGGTTTGAGGAATGACTCATGGCTTTAGTTCCCCATGACAAGGATGGGGGGCACAAACAATCCCAGCCAGTGGCCCACGACCCAGCGGGACAAACCCCCAGGGGCGCGGTGACTTCAAGGATCTTAGGGGAAAAGCTTTTGGAGGGACAGAACTGTCCAAACTCATTAGCAGTGTAAGTGCAATAGACGGATATTTTCAATAAAATTGCTGATTTTTCTTAATAGAGTGGCATGGCTCTCGGGAGGCTAATTGCCAAAATTACAGAATTTGACCCTCCATGGTTTGTTGGCAATGGGTGAAAGTTCCACTATTCCCAATACCCACCCAATCGCTGCAATTATTGAAAATTCTGAATTTCTTGAGCTTGCTGATTTCGGTTTGCACTTTCTAGATCGGCCCGGCCACTTCCCAAATTTCGGCACAGATCAGGGCCGATCGCTCCGCCCCAGCACCGGTTCTCTAGACTCTAAATTGCTCAAGAAGTACAATCAGGATTATTGAGAAAGTCTTGCAGATTTTCAGTAAGCTATCCTGCCACTCCTAAAATGAGGGCGACCGTCTCAAAATGCTCTCAGTCCGGGGCTGGCGTTGGCATTGGCTGCTTGCAGGTGTTTGAGCACTTGGGTTTGAGCACTTTGGGATAGCGTCTTGAAATAGCGTCTGCAAATTACGTTGCCCGGCAAGATTGCCAGGGAGAGTTGGGTCATGGATTGTCATCAGTGCCATCAAAACAACGGGAGTTGTGGGTCCAAGCGATCGCTGCGGTGGTTGCCCTTTGGCGAAAACTTCAACCGGCCCCCGATCGAACCCAGTGGGCCACAAGTTGCCCTGGTGGGAATGCCGAATGTGGGCAAATCCGTCCTATTCCATGCCCTGACTGGCACTTACGTCACGGTGTCTAACTATCCCGGCACAACGGTGGAAGTGACGCGCGGGGCCATGACCCTGGACGATCGCGCCGTCAGTGTGATTGATACACCGGGAATGTATTCCCTGTTGCCGATTAGCGAAGAAGAACGGGTGGCCCGAGATTTGCTGATGTCGGAACCCTTTGGGGCGATCGTCCATGTGCTGGATGCCAAGAATTTGGGGCGGATGTTGGCGCTAACGGTGCAGTTGCTAGAAGCAGAGCTGCCCGTGATTGTGGCGGTGAACATGATGGACGAGGCCCAGCGTTGGGGCCTGACCATCGATCGGGAAGCCCTGATTGAAGAATTGGGCGTGCCGGTGGTGTTGATGGCGGCGGCCCGCAACTGGGGCGTGGATCAATTGCGAGAAACCCTGGCCGATCGCCTAGCCAGCACCCCAGCCCCAGTCTTGGCCGCGGTGGGCTAGGACGTGCCATCGCTGAACGATTGCTGAACTATCAAGGCCGCCCAGGAGCAGGCCAATAGAAAACAGAAATGAGTCTAACAATCCAATATTTAGAGCCGATCGAAGTGGCGATCGCCCAAATTGAAACTTGGTGGCGATCGGGCTGGGGTCAAGACTTTGCCGATCGCCACTTGTCATCCCGCAGCTTTGCCCTGTTGTTGCTGCAAAAAGACCCCAATTTGTGGGAGCAATTACCGGGCGATCGACAACAGGATCTAGAGCAATTAATTGCCACGACCCAAGCCCAACTCAGCCGACCGATTTCGCTGGAAATTGCCCAGGCACGCCAAGGATTTGCCCAGGCGATCGAACAAAACACCTTAGCGGAACCGAACCCCAGCCAGCGCCGTTGGGGCGAGCGGATCCATAAGCTAACGGTGAACCCCATTTCGGGTTTTCCCATTTTGGTATTGGTGCTCTATTGGGGGGTTTATAAATTCGTTGGGGAATTCGGAGCCGGGGAACTGGTCGATCGGATTGAAACCTTCTTTGAGGAACAAATTAACCCCGTTGTGAACCATGTCACGGAGCAAGTAATTCCCTGGCCCGCCTTGCAGGATCTCTTTGCCCATGACTACGGGATTATTACCCTCGGAATTCGCTACGCCACGGCGATTGTACTGCCGGTGGTGGCGACCTATTTTCTAATGTTTTCCCTGCTAGAAGATAGCGGCTATTTGCCTCGGTTATCCCTGATGCTCGATCGACTGTTTAAGGCGATCGGCCTCTCGGGCCGAGCTGTTATCCCGATCGTTTTGGGGCTGGGATGTGACACCATGGCCACGATCGTTACTCGCACCCTGGAAACCAAGCGGGAACGACTGATCGCCACTTTTTTGCTGTCCTTGGCTATTCCCTGTGCAGCCCAATGGGGTGTGATTTTGGGACTCCTGGCCCAGCGCCCGGCGGCTTTGGTCACCTGGGCTGGGTTGATCGTGGGCATTTTCCTGCTGGCCGGCTTCTTAATTGATAAATTCCTGCCCGGTTCTGCGGCTCAGTTTTATATTGAACTGCCCCCTCTGCGCCTGCCCAAAATCCGCAACGTGATCACCAAAACTTGGGTGCGGATGAAGTGGTATTTCTGGGAAGTATTGCCGCTGTTCATTTGGGCTTCGGCCATTATTTGGGTGGGTCGCCTAACGGGAATTTTTGATTGGCTAATTAGCGGCATTGAGCCGATCGCTCTAGGTTTGGGTTTGCCCAAAGAAACCGCACCTATTTTGCTCTATGGGTTCTTCCGGCGGGACTATGGCGCTGCGGGTTTGTTTGATTTGCAGCAGGGCGGTCAGCTCACGGGCGATCAACTGCTGATTGCAGCAGTGGTGCTGACTCTGTTTTTGCCTTGCATTGCCCAATTGCAGATGATCATCAAGGAGCGGGGTGTCAAAACTGCCCTGTTGATGGTGTCATTTATTTTCCCCTTCGCTTTGGCAGTTGGCTATGTTTTGAATTGGGGGCTAAATCTGTTTCATATTGTGCTCTAGGGCAGTGATTTTTGAACGCTGGGTATAGGGGGCTATCGTCCAATCCCCGAGGCTTGCATCCTGCCACTGCAAGATCTCGGGGGACAAGGGACTTAAGCCCCTTGTCTGGGACAATTAGGCTAGGAAAAATCAACCCTTTTAACCCTGAGCAATCCTATTCGTCCTAGCCCGTTTTTTACCTCTGGAGACTGATTGCCATGAATGCGTTGTCCACGATTCGATCGAGCGATCCCCATTGGATTGCCCATTTGGAAACCCAGGATGATGCCATGCTCCGCAAGCTCACGGCGCTGGGCATTTTGCCGGGAAATCAAATTGCGATCGAGCAGCGGTTTCCGTCCTATATCGTCAGCATTGGTCGCACCCGAGCCGCCCTCGATCGGGAAACGGTGCAATGCATTTTTGTGACTCGGGAACAACATCCAACCGCCATTTAAACCGCCATTTAAGTTGATTACCCCCGTCGCACCCTAGCAACCTCGTGGCCCTTCCATTCGCCTCATCGGTTGGTGTTGCCATCTAGATCACAAGCACGCCGGTTTGTTAAGATTGCCCGGCTGCACTCAGACAAGCCAATCGGGGCGGGGAGCAACCAAGCCATATGGGGCCGATTTTGATCACGGGGGCGAGCGGCTGTGTGGGCCACTATTTGGTCGATCGCCTGTTGCAATTGACCGATCGCCCCCTGTGGTTGTTGGTGCGCAGTCCCCAAAAATTGCAATTTGATTGGCAAAATCACCCGCAAATTGAGGTGCTGGCGGGCGATTTGCGCGAGCTTGATCGCTTTGTCGATCGCCTGAAGCAGGTGCAAACGGCGATCCTGGCGGCGACTTGTTGGGGCGGGCCGGAAACCTTTGCGGTGAACGTGGGTCAAAACCAAGCGCTGATGGATGGGCTGGATCCCGATCGCTGCGATCAGATTCTGTATTTCTCCACGGCCAGCGTCTTGGGGCGGGATGGGCATTTGCTTTCGGAAGCCCTGCAACTCGGCACGGACTACATTCGCAGCAAGGCCGAATGCACCCAGCAATTGACCGATCGCCCGCTAGCCGATCGCATCACCGCCATCTATCCGACGATCGTCTTGGGGGGCGATCGCGATAAACCCTACTCAGAACCCACCAAAGGCCTGCCGGAAGCCCTGCGCTACATCAGCTTGATCCGGCGGCTGAAGGTGGATGGCAGCTTTCACTTTGTCCATGCGGCGGATATTGCCCGGGTGGTGGCCCACTTGGCCCTCAATCCACCGTCGGAACCCGGGCCGCGCCATTTTGTGTTGGGTCAGCCGGCCCTGACCGCTAATGAATTGGTGGATATTGCTTCCACGGTGCTGAAGGGGCGACCAGCGCGGCTGAAAATTCCCCTGTCGGTGGGCTTGGCCGATCGGCTAATTGACTGGTTCAACATCCAGATGGGCCCCTGGGATCGGTTCTGCATGGCCTACCGGCACTTTACCTATGACCAAATTTGGTCGCCGGCCAGCTTTGGCCTGGAAACGGCCTATCCCACCCTGGCGGACATTTTGCGCCAGTACGGCCGGCCAGAAGTCAGCGGAGCCAAGCGGTAATTGGCATCCCGTTTCGCCATCGGATTAAATCAAGGCATGGAGTTGAAATATCGCGGTCTGGCCTATCAACGCCCGGCCCCCAGCATTGCCCAGGACAATCCCGATCGCCCCTCGATGTCCCCATCCAGGGTCAGCGATTCCGTGACGATCGGCCCATATCTCGGCAAATACCGGGGCTGTGAGTTTGTGCTGCAAGCGGGGCGATCGATGCTGGCGGCAGGGTTGGCGGCTTGGCCCTGGCCCCGATCGGTGGTGTTGAAATATCGCGGCTTGGCCTACGGGCCCGGCGCAGATCGCCCCTTGCCGCCGGACGCAACACCCACCAGCGCCCAGCCCAACGCCACCCACAGCGCCAATCACGCCGTTGATCGCCTGGCCAAAACCATTAGCCGCGATCGCCAAGCAACTCCCGCGCGTCCTTTGCCGGCCGATCCTTGGCCCCAAGGGCAAGCGCCCCCCAGCCGATCGACCCTCTATCCCGGTCAGCGGGGTGATCGCGTGGCCGTTCTGCAAGCCGCCCTCCAACGTCAGGGCCTGTTGCGCGCGCCCTATCAACCGGGGTATTACGGCCCTCTGACCGATCGAGCCGTTCGCAAATTACAGCGGGCCTGGGGCGTGCCGATCACCGGCATTGCCGATGCCAGGGTTTGGCGTTGGGTAGAAGGCAACCCCCAACGGCCCAGCCCACCCCCCAGACCAACCGTTGCGCCGATCCGGCCCGATCAGCCCCTGCAAACGGGCGATCGGGGGCCTTGGGTGGCCGAACTGCAAGCCCGGCTCCGCTGCCGAGGCTACTTTGACCACCGAATCACCGGCCACTTTGACGCAACCACCGCCACCGCCCTGCATCAGTTCCAGGGCGATCGGGGTTTGGCCCCCACTGGCCAGGCCGATGCCACCACCTGGGCCGCCCTGGCCCAGCGCAACCCAGCCACGAACACCACCGCGCGATCGATAGCCCTGCACCCACAACCGCTAGGCTAGGGTTCAGGATTTCCAAACCGACCGATCGGCCCCTGGGGCTGGTTGCCATCCTGCCTGTTCCGTTCCTCCTTCCTTTCTTCTCAGTCCCATGTCTGCTCAATTGCTGTTAGTTGATGATGAACCCAGTCTCCGGGAAGCGGTGCAAGCCTATCTAGAAGACAGTGGTTTCACGGTGCGTGTTGCCCGCGATGCCACCGAAGGATGGGAAATGGTGCAGCAATTTGCCCCGGATCTCGTCATTTCCGATGTGATGATGCCCAAGGTGGATGGCTACCAGTTTTTGCAGCAGTTGCGGGATGATGCCCGGTTTCGATCGATTCCCGTGGTTTTTCTGACCGCCAAGGGCATGACGGGCGATCGCATCCAAGGCTATAGCGCCGGTTGCGATGCCTATTTATCCAAACCCTTTGACCCCGATGAGCTGGTGGCGATCGTCGAAAACCTACTGCGCCGACGGGATGAAGTGACCGCCCCGACGGGTGATGGCGAACATGACATTGCTGATTTGGCTCGGCAAATTGCGGAAATCAAAGCCATCTTGACCCAACGCGGCGGCATCACCCCCACCCCGCCCCCGATCGCCGTGGATTTGACCCCTCGGGAACAAAGTGTTTTGAATTTGGTCGCCGAGGGGCTAATGAACAAGGAAATTGCTCGCCGGTTAGATACCAGCGTGCGCAATGTGGAAAAGTACGTCAGCCGCCTATTCAGCAAAACCGGCACCAACAGCCGCACCGAATTAGTCCGCTTTGCCCTGGAGCATGGTCTCACCAAAAACTAAATCTGAGCACCGGTTGCCTATGCCTGGGGAAAACCCCCAAACCACGCATCTGGTGCTCAACAATCCCTCAAATTGCCAGCAACCCAGCCATTAAGCAGGCTCAGATTCAACGTCTAGCTGAGTGGGCAAGCGAATTTCAAACTCAGTACCTTGCCCCACCTGAGACTCCACCGTCAAAGTACCCAAGTGCTTTTCGGTCACAATTTGATGGGCGATCGCCAGTCCCAAACCCGTTCCTTTGCCAATTTGCTTCGTCGTAAACAAATGCTCAAAAATTCGGGGCTTAATCTGCTCCGGAATTCCCTTGCCGTTGTCACCAATCTTGATTGACAAAAATTCGCCATCAACCCGAGTCCTAATTGTAATTTTCAGCACATCTGGCAGCGGATTAGTCTCTTGCCAATCACTGACCATTTCATCCAGCGCATCAATGGCATTCGCTAAAATATTCATAAAAACTTGATTTAACTGATCTGGAAAACACAAAATATCTGGGATTTCATCATAATTTGTCACTACTTCAATTGCTGGACGATCTTTTTTGTAAATTAGTCGATGGCGCAAAATCATCAATGTGCTGTCAATGCCATCATGCACATTGAAAAGCTGTGGGCGATCGCTTCCCATTCTAGAAAAGGTTCTCAGACTACGACTAATTGTCGTAATTCTTTCACCACTGCCTTTAATCGAATTCAGCAACTTCGGCAAATCTTCCTGTAAATAATCCAAGTCAATTTGAGCCAGCAGTTTCAATAGCTCAGGACTCGGTTCCTTCAGTTCCTGTTGATAACCCCTAATGACTTTGAATAAGTCGCCTAACGCATCTTCTGCCAACTGAATATTTCCGAGAATGCAGCCCACAGGATTATTGATTTCATGGGCCACACCAGCAATGAGGCTTCCCAGGGCAGACATTTTTTCACTCTGCACAAGCTGCATCTGCGAAGCTCGTAGCTCAGTGGTCGCGTTTTCAACTTCTTGGGCTAATTTTTCTGTTAAATGATAAAGCCTTAAATGGGTTCTAATTCGAGCTAGCACTTCTTTGGTGTGAAACGGTTTTGTAATATAGTCAACGGCTCCCACTTCCAGCCCGCGCATCTTACTTTTAATATCCGTGAGCGCGGTCATAAAAATAACCGGCACTTGAGCAGTTTCAGGATTTTCTTTTAACCGCAGACAAGTTTCAAATCCATCCAGTCCCGGCATCATGACATCCAGCAAAATCAGGCTGGGCAAACACCTGGCAACTTGCTGCAAAGCACGTTCACCACTCGTTGCGATCGCCACCTCAAATCCTGAATTACTCAAGGTCAAAGACAACACATCTAAATTAGTAGGGGTGTCATCAACAATCAGCACAAGATCCGTCATAGTTAGCGTTAGGTCACTCAGCAAGTCAACAGCAATCTTTCAGCTAAAAATAATTAGTCAACGCATCAATTTGCAACTAATTTACAATTTATATTGTTTTAATCGAATATCAATTTGATCAAATTCACATTTGATCAAGTATAACTTTTGATACCAAACGTTATCTTTGATACATTAAACGCCAACGTATGAATTTTTGGCTCATTGATCATAGCTTTAATTGCTCGAAGCTTTTGATCAATTAACGGATTGTTACCCATTCATTATATTCTGAGGCTTTCAAAGCCTTAATTCAAAGTTCTGGTAGTGCCTGTGAGGTGATGATTTTTGGTGACTGATCGCCTACACCGCAAGACTTTCACCAGCTCATCATTACTGAATTACGGCACTATCCATAATTCTCACTAATCTCTATGATTAGTGGCGATCGAGGGATCAACCCTAGGAATTAACAATCGCAGCCTGAATCATTTCCTCAAGCTCTTCTAATTTAAACTGCTTGGCTAAGTGCAACACATCTCGTGCAAAAGGCTCATAGGAACTGGAATCCAGATGCTCATCTGGGGTTGTGGCAGATTCTTGCAGCAGTGATTCCACCACAGTGACTAACTTTTGAAGACGGCCGACCTGCACCAAATACAACCAGGATTGTAGTTCTGTGAGGGGGGGAGCGATTCGGTCTTGTGGGTTGTCGAATGAAGCGGGCTGCACCGAGTCTTGCTTTTCCAGTTGCCACATCACGCCCAAATGTTGAGCCAGAAGACTAAAGAGGCGATCGGCCTTGACTGGCTTTTCCAGAAAATCATCGCCACCAACATCTAGACTCATTTGTCGATCGAGCTGGGACACGGAAGCCGACGAAACAATGACCTTTAAGCTGGCCCATTGTTGATGACGACGGATCTGTCGAATCAGTTCAAACCCATCCATCACAGGCATTGACAAATCCGTAATGATCAAGTCGGGTAGTTGGCGTTCCAATTCTCCTAAAGCCTGTTGCCCTTGATCCGCTTCTATGACTAAAAAGCCAACTGACTCTAATAAATTCCGCAAAACCGCTCGATTATCTGGAACATCATCAACAATCAAAATAGAGCGTTTCAGACCTTGATAACCCACCACTTCACCCATGGATTTCACCGACTCCTGCAACCAATCTGTTGCTAGGGGAACATTCAGTTGAAAGAAAAACTGACTTCCTGCACCCAGTTGGCTCTTGATTTGAATCATTCCACCCATCAGGGAGACAATTTTTTGGCTAATAGCCAAGCCCAAACCGGTGCCTGCTGCTTTTCGCCCTGATTCACCTACTTGCTCAAAGGATCGGAATAACTTCTGGATATCTTTTGGTGCAATACCAATTCCTGTATCAATAACTTTAAATTCCAAACAGCAGTGATCTTGAGTGGTTAAATCAAGCTGAGACTGATGGGATGAGTCAGAAACCACTCGATTAATCATTAAGGTAACGGAACCATAGTCAGTAAATTTAATGGCATTACCCATTAGATTAATGAGTACCTGTCTTAAGCGTTTTTCATCTACTAAAATTCCTGTTGGCAGATTAGGATCTGGTTGATAGTAAAATTCGATATTTTTTTGATCTGCACGAACCCGACAAATTTCAATCACCCCCTGGAGGAAAGTTTCCAGGTGAACTGGTTTTGGGTCAAGCTCCAGCTTTCGAGCTTCAATTTTGGCCAGATCCAGAATGTCCTCAATAAGAGTCAGCAGATGCGAACCACATTGATAAATAACATCAATACCATGGAGATCTTTATCGGTAAGCGCTTTCGATCGCGCCAAAATTTGGGCATAGCCTAAGATGCCATTCAGTGGTGTTCGCAGTTCATGGCTCATATTTGCCAAAAATTCACTCTTGGCATGATTGGCTGCATCGGCCGCAATTTTTGCAGCTTCTAATTCCGCAGTTCTTTCCGCCACGCGATCCTCTAAAATTTCAAAGGAATGCTTTAGCTGAGTTGCCATTTGATTAAAAGATTGCGCCAAGCCTTGAAGCTCAACAATCTTACTCTCCTTAATCAGTAAATTAAGATTGCCACTGGCGATCGCGTTACTTGCCCTCTGCAAGCTAAAAACAGGATTAGTGATCCAATTTGCCGTGCAGATACTCAAGACAGTGACGATCACAGCCGTCCCAAAACAGAGCCACAGGCTCATGCGTGTGTTGGCATCAATGGCCTCCATGAAATCTGACTCTGGAACTGTGATAATGATGAGCCAATCGATGCCATCTGGATCCTGCCAGGGGGTTACTTGCACAAATTGCTGACGCTGATTAATGGAGGTCATGAATGTATGACCCTGATGAATTTCTTGGAAGTTGCCGAGTTGTTGTTGAACTTTCCGAGCCGTATTTTGAATTATTGCGTCAGGGATATTTTTGACGCTATAGCGAAGTGTTTTTTGATCGCCTAATTTCGCAAAGACCGGTTGCCGACTAGAGCTAGCAATTAATAGACCATTACGCTCAATAATAAAGATCTGCCCAGAAGGACTAATTTTCAAATTTCGCAAGAATTTACTAATATGATCTAATTGTAAATCGACTGACAATATACTTGAAAGTCTATTATTTTCATCAAACAATGGATAAAGAGCGCCTAGGGCAATATAGTAATTTGATTCAATGATTGCTTGAGCTAATTCAGAGGCCAACTTCGGATTAACAACTAAGTCTTTTCCTACATATTCATAAACTGATCCCCAAGAAAATCCTCGTTTACGATTGATTTCTGCATAGGATCGATCAATATCGATAGGATCAGCAAAATAGCGCTGTAATTCCTGAGAGCGTTTGCCATATTGATCACTACTATATTCCTTAGCAAGATTAATTTTGGGATGGTGTTCATATAGAGTGACTTGTTTTGGATCAATCCATCTCCCAGCCCCAGCCGCAGCACCACTGGGTAGTAGACAGCCAATGTAACTAATGGATTCAAATGCAGAGGACTGTCGCCAAAAATATAGTTCTCTAGCTCGGGGATTAGATAGATTTAGTTGGTTTGTCGAAACTGCTTTAGCGGTAGCATCCAGCAACTGCTTAGGTAGTTTTAGATAGGAGTCGAGTTCTGCGTCAACTCGCTGGGTGGTACTATCCATAAGCTGGCTGGCTAAGTTTCGTACTGCCTGTTGGCCATTTTTAAAGGAGAAGAAAGCAACGAGTCCCACGGCCGTCAGAATTTGCAGCACAAAGGGCACAACTAAAATGACTCGCAGTGGCAATCGCAAGCTCAAGTTTCTGATCCTTCAGTCCTAGTCGTGTAGGAAGATATAATGCAGAAAAATGAGTAAAAACTCGTAATAACGATTCGGAAATTTATATCAGTCAAAAATTTTAGGATTTCTTATAGGGCTGTTTTTAGATTCGAGGAGCACCACTTAGTTTGTTGCCCATGCACCATCGATCTGCGTCACAGGTGATTGGGTAGGGGCGCACCACTACTATTGGCTTCAACTTAAGACCGAGAAAATCCGGGCAGGGGCGTACGGCCGTACGCCCCTACAAGAGTTGACGGGTTTCGATCAGCGATCGGGACTATTCCACCGTGACGGATTTAGCCAAATTGCGCGGTTGATCCACATCCAAGCCCCGACGGGCGGCGATGTAGTAGGACAGCAGTTGCAGGGGCACAACGTTCAAGACCGGAAACAGCCACTCATCGGTGACGGGAACCGAGATGGACGGGTTGAAAAGATCGGCCGCGAGGGCATCCCCTTCCGCCACCACGCCAATGAGCCGAGCATCGCGGGCCCGGGCCTCTTGGGCGTTGGACATCACCTTGTCGTAAACATTGCCAGGGGTCGCGATCGCCACGACGGGCACTTTGTCATCCAACAGGGCGATCGGGCCGTGTTTCAGTTCGCCGGCCGGGTAGCCTTCCGCGTGAATGTAGCTGATTTCCTTCAGCTTGAGGGCCCCTTCCAGGGCGATCGGGAAGTTGAGACCGCGCCCAATGAAAATAAAGTCGCGAGTTTCGCTAAATTCGTGGGCCAGGGCTTCAATTTTGGCGTTTTGTTTGTCCAGGATATGTTCAATGTGGCGGGGCAGTTGGTGCAGCCCTTCAATCAGAACATTGGCGCGATCGACCGCCAGGGTTCCCCGCCGCACGCCCAAATCAATGGCCAGGGCATAGAAGGCGAGCAACTGCGTGACGAAGGTTTTGGTGGCAGCTACACCGATTTCAATGCCCGCGTGGGTTGGAATCACGTAATCGGCAATCCGCCCGATCGTGTTTTCCGGTCGGTTGCTGATCCCAATCAATCGCGCCTGGAATTCCGGGGCCAACTGGGCCCGACGCTCGCGATCGACCTCCAGGGCTGCCAAGGTGTCGGCCGTTTCGCCCGATTGGGTCACCCCGATCGTCAGGGTGCAAGGGCCTGCTGGGGATGGGGCCGATCGAAACTCCGAGGCATATTGTACCGAGGTGGGCACACCGGCCAGCCCTTCCAACAAATACTTACCCACCAAGCTGGCGTGCCAACTGGTGCCACAGGCCAGGATTTGAATTTGCTGCACATCCTGCAGCCATTCTGCGGGCAGCCCCAAGGTGACCGGCGACCCGTCGGCGGAACAGTTGGGGGTGGGAGTGATGCCGCCAAAATAAGCCGCGAGACAATCGCGCACCACGCCCGGTTGCTCAAAGATTTCCTTGAGCATGTAGTGGCGATAGCCGCCTTTTTCAACTTGGGTGGAACTCCAGTTGAGCAAGTGGGGATATTTCACCCGGCGATCGCCCTCAAAGCTGTAAATTTCAACCCCCAGCGGCGTTAAACGGGCGATTTCACCATTGTCCAGGTGCAAAACAGCGCGGGTGTAGGGCACGATCGCGGGGGTGTCCGATGCACAGAAAAATTCCCCCTGTCCAAACCCGATCGAGATGGGAGCCTGTTGCCGCACCACAATCAACTCGTCGGGTGAATCAGCCGCCACAATTGCCAGCGCAAAAGCCCCTTTCAACTGCCCGATCGCCCGGCGCGTGGCCTCCATCAGGCGCGACCCACTCAACCAACCACTGGCCGACTCCTGCGCCAACTCTCGCCAACAACGGGCGATCAGATGGGGAACCACTTCCGTGTCCGTCTCAGAACTGAAGCTGGCCCCTTCGGCAATCAGCAACTCTTGCAGTTCACGGTAGTTTTCAATAATTCCGTTCTGCACCACCGCAATGGTTTGGGTTGGATCCATATGCGGGTGGGCGTTGCGCTCCTCGGGCTTGCCGTGGGTGGCCCAGCGGGTGTGCCCAATGCCCAAGCGGGCGGGCATTTCCCAGCCCTCCAGCTTGGCTTGGAGGTTGTAGAGTTTGCCTTGGGCCCGAATGGTGTGTAGTTGCCCTTCCCAAACGGTGGCAATTCCCGCCGAATCATAGCCGCGATATTCCAGTTTGCGCAGCCCTTCAAGCAGAATGCTGACCGCAGGTTGGGTTCCGATATAGCCGACAATACCGCACACGGTTGCTACTCCTTAAAAGACCAACAGGAAATCTTAGCGGGACAGTTCTAGCGGGATCAGACAGTGGGTTGAGGCGATGTTGCGCATAATAGCGCGACGAGTTGAAGCATAACCGCTCCCCGATCGGCTGCTGGGGTCAGTCCCAGATTGAGTTGGCAATCATTTTCAATCTCTTTTCGCTCGATCTTTTTCTCATCAACGCTTTGTCAGGCAATTTCTGGCGATTTAGTCCCGTTTCACCCTCTGCACAATCAACGTTCGATCGATGTGCAATTAACTGCAATTAACGTTCAATCAGCGTTCAATCAGCGTTCAATCAGCACTCAATCAACGTTCAACCAACGTTCAATCAACGTTCAATCCACCTTCAAGACAACGCCCAATTAACCCTTTTTCAGCATGAAGGAACTCCAACGCTTGGCGATCGACCCGGCCCAATGGCATGGGGGCCAAATTCAGTTCACCGCCGACCAAGATCGCTATCTGCGGCGGGTGTTGCGGTTGGAACCGGGCGATCGACTGGTGGCCCTGCTGCCGGAGCCAATCGGGGACAGCCGTTGGTGGTTGGTTGGTCTCGGGTCCACGGGAGCCACCGCCCTGAAACCCCTGCCGGAGCCGATCGAACCCATCCAAACCCTGACGCTGTTGGCGGCTTTGCCCAAGGGATCGGGGTTTGATGAGGTGGTGCGGCAGGCGACGGAGTTGGGTGTCACGGAGATTGTGCCGGTGCTGAGCGATCGCACGCTGATGCAACCCAATGGCAACCGGCTGGAACGGTGGCGACGCATTGCCCGAGAGGCCGCCGAGCAATCCGAGCGGGCCGCAATTCCGATGGTAACCGAGCCGCTGGCTTGGCCCGCCGCGATCGCCCAGATGGTCGAACATGACGGGCGGTTTCTTTGCGTGGCTCGGCGATCGGCTCCCCACCTTTGGCAGGCTTTGCAATTGCTGGCTGATCCTGTGCCCAACCCAACTTCAGCCCCCGCTTCAGCACAATCCCAGTCTCCACGGGCGATCGCCCTGGCCGTGGGGCCAGAGGGAGGCTGGACTCCAGCGGAGGTAGACCAGGCCTTAGCGGCTGGTTGGCAGGTGGTTTCTTTGGGTGGGCGGGTTTTGCGGGCCGTGACGGCTCCGTTGGCGGCTCTGGCGATTGTGAATGCTTGGGGCGAAACGATCGCCCATGGGCTGGCCCCTTCAGCCGTTGATTAACCCCTGATCATTTCCCGCTGGGCCGCTCACTTCATATGATTGCGGGATATCTAGAATTGGGTGGAAATTTGCCATGTGTGCTGCTGCGATCGACCGAGGCCATTTGCTGACGGAACAGGCTAACCCCAACAGCGAGGCACTGGATCAACTGTCTTCCTTGGAACTGGTGGATTTGTTTAACCAGGAAGATGCCAAAACCCTGGCGGCGATCGCCCAGGCGCGGGAACCCCTGGCCCGAGCGATCGACCTCGCGGCAGTGGCCTTGGCCCAGGGCGGGCGACTGTTTTATATCGGCGCAGGCACCAGCGGCCGACTGGGAGTGCTGGATGCGTCGGAATGTCCACCCACCTTTTGCACGGATCCCGAACTGGTGCAGGGCATCATTGCCGGGGGGCCGCCAGCCCTGTTGCGCAGTTCCGAAGCCTTGGAAGATCGAGCAGAAGATGGGGCCGCAGCCATGGCCGAGCGATCGGTGGGCGATCGGGATCTGGTGGTGGGAATCACGGCCGGCGGCACAACCCCCTACGTCCAAGGCGCGTTGATCGAAGCGGCCCACCGGGGAGCGAAAACGGTCTTTTTGGCCTGCGTCCCGATCGACCAAGTGCCGCCGCCCGGTGGTTCGGTGGATGTGGATTTGCGATTGCTGGTGGGGCCAGAAATCTTGGCCGGTTCCACCCGGCTGAAGTCGGGAACCGTGACCAAAATGGCCCTGAATATCCTGTCCACCGGGACCATGGTCAAGCTGGGCAAGGTCTATGGCAATCGGATGGTGGATGTGTCAGTCACCAACAGCAAGCTCCGTGATCGGGCGGTGCGCATGGTGCGCGACTTGGCCAACCTGAACCGTGCCGAGGCGGAAGATCTGCTGGATCGATCGGGCAACCGCGTCAAAACCGCCCTGTTGATGCATTGGGCCGGAGTCGATCGGCCCCAGGCAGAACAGTTCCTCACCCAAGGGGGCGGCCAACTGCGGCAAGCCTTGACCTTAGCCCAAAGCGCCAGCAGCCCCGCGTAACGGTTCGGCAATCCCGATCCGCCCCGGCCAAGCAACTGCGATAGGATGGGGCGTACTGCATTCCTGAACTGAGACCGGAAACCGCCATGCCCCTTGCCTCCGAAAATTTGGCAACCAGCGCGATCGCCCTCGCCGCCCTTGTCATTCTCGGCTGGGGGTTTTACCGGGCCCGCCCCTTCGGCAAGCTGGGCATTCTGGCTTGGCTGCAATCGGTGGCGCTGATGTTGCCCTGGTTGGCCTTCTTTGCGCTGTTTGCGGCCGGCGTTTATCTCAACCTGGCGGGCATTTTGTTGGTGTTGGCCCTGTCCACGGGGTTATATATCTTCCTGGGCAACCGATTGCGGGCCGCAGCGAAGGAGTTACCGCCCCCGAACCTCTCGGCCTTGGCCCATCCGGAAACCACCCCCGATGCGGAATCGGCCGCGATCGAAGGGGCCGCCGCCCCCAAACCGCCCACGCCGCCCCTGCCCGGAATGTCGGAGGTGGTTCCCATCCCCGCTGAAGACCTGAAAACCATTCAAGGCATCTTTGGCATTGACACCTTTTTCATCACCGAAACCGTGCCCTACCAGGAAGGTGCAATCCTGAAGGGCAACCTACGCGGGGAACCGGCGAAAGTTCATGCCAACTTAAGCCAAAAACTGACAGAACGCCTGGGCGATCGCTACCGGCTGTTTTTGGTGGAAGGGCCCGACGAGCGGCCAACCTTTGTGGTGTTGCCCAGCAGCACGGATCCCAAACCCGCTTCCCTGGGGCAAAAGCTGTTTGCGGTGGCCCTGATGATCGCCACGATCACCACCTGTCTGGAGTCGGCCGGGTTGCTGCAAGGGTTTGACCTGTTCTCCACGCCCGATCGGGTGATGGATAGCCTCCCGATCGCCCTGGGGCTGCTGTCAATTTTGGGCGTTCATGAACTGGGTCACCAAATCCTGGCCCGCAAACTGAACGTCAAACTCAGCTTGCCCTACTTCCTTCCCGTTTGGCAGATTGGCTCTTTTGGGGCCTTTAACCGGTTTGAATCTTTGCTGCCCAACCGCCAAAGCCTTTGTGATATTGCCTTGGCGGGGCCGGTGGCGGGTGGAACCCTGTCCCTGTTGCTGTTGTTGGTGGGGTTGGAGCTGTCGGGGCCGGGCAGCCCTTTCCAAATTCCCTCGGAATTTTTCCAAGGCTCCATTTTGGTCGGAACCCTAGCCAAGCTGGTGCTGGGGGCCAAGCTCCAGGATTCCTTGGTGGATATTCACCCCCTCGTGGCGATCGGGTGGTTAGGGTTGGTGATTACGGCCATTAACCTCATGCCCGCAGGCCAATTGGATGGGGGCCGCATTGTCCAAGCGATCTACGGCCGCAAAACCGCCCGCCGCACCACGATCGGGACAGTGGTGGTGTTGGCTTTGGCTTCGTTGGCCACGCCGTTGGCGCTCTATTGGGCCTTGGTGATTGCCTTTTTGGTGCGCGACTTGGAGCGGCCCGCCTTGGAAGAACTGTCGGAGCCGGACGATGCCCGCGCGGCGTTGGGACTGTTGATGTTGTTTTTGATGGTGGCGACCCTGTTGCCCCTCACCCCCAGTCTGGCCGGGCGGTTGGGCATTGGCGGCTAGGGCCAATCTCAAGACTTCCCAATCTCAAGACTTCGCAATCTCAAGACTTCATGGGTTTGAGCAATTCACAAGCACTTCATTGATTGAGGATTGCTGATGTGGGTTGCCGCTCTTGAAATGCTTCTCCAGAAGATCCATTCACAGGAGACCCCCTATGACCCTGTTGCAACGACTGGAACGCTACACCCAAGGGCGATCGACCGAAGTTTGGATTGTCCATGCGATCGTGGATGGCGAGCCGGATCAGGTGATGGTGTTTAAGGGCTTTTCTAGCTCCCTGATGCGCCCCACGGCTTTTGATCCGGATGTGCCGGTTTTGCCGCCCGATGCCACGATTACAGCGGTCGATCGGGCCATGGCCCCTTTCAAGCCCACGGAGCCGCGCTATCTTGACCAGGGCCTCTCGATCGACCATGTGGATGCGCTGCTGGCGGCGGCCGATTGCTAGTTGTTCGGCCAGCCAACGGTTAGCCGCTGGTTTTGGAAATTAACCAGGGCCGAATAGATTCATAGTCTGAAATTCAGAGTCTGATCGTGGCGCTTTGACAGTGAGACTGGTTTTCAGACTCCCCACCAGCCCAAGGTGACCAGCAGCGGTGGCACCAACAACACCACTCCCACCAACACCGCCACGATCGCCGCCATCAACACGGCCGCCGCTGCACAGTCCTTGGCGACCTTGGCCAAGTCGTGGTAGTTCTTGCCCACGGTCAGATCCACCACCGACTCGATCGCCGTATTTAACAACTCCAGCGCCAACACCAACCCGATCGTTAAACCCACCAAGGCCAGCTCAACCGGGGGACGCTGCAACCCCACTCCCAGCCCGATCGCCACCACCGCCACCACCGTATGGAGACGGAAATTGCGTTGAGTCAAAAACGTATGCACCAACCCCGCACCGGCATAGCGAAAGCTAATCAGCAAATTGGGGGCAATTTTCCAAGCTTGGTCGCGGCGGGTGGCGGATGGTGAAGGTTTTTGGGGTTTCTGTGAATCGTTCATCAAGGCTGACGACGGATGACGGGGAAACCGGCGGGCACGCGGCGGAACATCCAAGGCGGCGCGACGGAAAACAGACAGCAGGAGTCGGCGGAATCTCAACAAGATCAAAAATTAACAGGAGCAACCGGTCGGCGAGCCACCCATCAACCAGTCCAGGGGCGGAATTTGCCCGGAACCTGGCCGATGGATTGTTATCCAGCCAATAGCTTGGCGAGATCGACCTGCGGGGTCAATCCAACCGCTTGGAGCAGGGCCGTTTGCCGATCGAGCATTTGGTTGAGTTCCGGCTCCGTGGGGTGATCCCAACCCAACAGGTGCAAGAATCCATGGGCCGCCAGCCAGGCTAACTCCGTGGTTAGGTCATGGCCCGCTTCGGTGGCTTGGCGTTGGGCCGTTTCCACGGAAATCACCACATCGCCCAGTTCGATCGCCCAGTCCCCCAATTCTGCATCGTCCACCTCTTCGAGATCGGCAAAATCCACCTCGGGCGCTTCCCACTCCAAGGCCGCAAAGGCCAGCACATCCGTGGGTCGATCGACCTGGCGAAACTCCGAATTCAGTTGATGGATTTCCCGATCGCCCGTTAACCGCAAGCTCAGTTCCAGCGGCGGCAGTTGGCCCGCCTGATCCACCTGATCCACCAAGTAGGGCATGTCCTGGGGCGATCGGGCATCTAGCTGAGCTAACCAGGTTTCAAACCAACCTTGCCAAGTGCTATCCGCGATCGCCACGGTTAGGGGACTGTAGCCCGTTGGCTCATCCTGCACACAGACGTAAATCGGTGCGTCGTCGTCCACTTCCGCCAGCTCCATTTCAAATTCGCGCATGGTTTTGGGCCTCGGGAGAGCAGATCCTAGCGGGTGAGATAAGCCAAACCCACCAACGCCCCCAACAGGACGATCGTGGTGAGGGCAAAGTGCTGGAGGGATTTGCCCCCCTTGCGCACCATGTTCCGCATGGCCAACTTCACGTAGCTGGGCGGTGGTTCCGAGGGGGAAAGGTTGGGGGGCGTTTCGGTTTCGGGAGCCATGGAAAAACTCTGGAAAAGCTTGCGGATTGCGAAGGGATTGAATCGAGTGGCGTTGCGGGTGGCCATTGGGGTCACCGCCCCGCTCGATCGTCAATGGTACAGGAGCAAGATTGGCCGCGACCGATCGACCTCCCCTAAATCCATCCCCGATCGCGCCCAAATTGCATCACCAATTGATCGCCCGCCTTCAGGGACTTCACGAGCCAATCCAATTGCAATTGGGCCTGGGCTGCCGCATCCAAGGCCCAATCAGGGCGATCGGCCCGCAACCGCGTGGTCAGGTCATAGAGGCACAGGGCCACGCTCACGGAGATGTTGAAACTTTCGCTGAAGCCAAACATCGGAATCACCGCGTAGTGATCCGCCAGTTCCAAGGCTTCTGGCGTGAGGCCCGTCAGCTCTGTGCCAAACAAAATGGCCAAGGGCCGATCGATCGGCACAGCCTGAATGGTGGTGCTGCGTTCGTGGGGCGTGGTGGCCACCAGCGTATAGCCCTTGGCTTTGAGATCTTGCAAGCAGCGGGCCGTGTTCGAGGGGGCCGGCGCGGCTTCTCGGTAGTGCCGCAGGGTTAACCAGCGATCGGCCCCAATGCTCACCCCCCGGTTCGGTGCAAACTGATTGCGCGTTTCAATCACATGCACATCTTGAATGCCGAAGCCATCGCAACTGCGCAGCACAGCACTGGCGTTGTGAGGTTGATAAAGATCCTCCAGCACCACGGTGATTTGGCGGGTGCGCTGGGCAATGACCGACTGAATGCGCCCCCAGCGATCGGGCGTGACAAAGGTGCAGAGATGATCGATCAAAGCCTGGCGATCGGTCGGGGTCAAGCGGTCAAGGTCAATGGCAGCAGCGGGCATGGGCAAGCGATCGGCAGAACCTGCCCATCATAAGGCGATCGCCCCCGGCTTCGGCCCTCGCTAAAATGAAGTCAATCTGTGCCTATCTCCCAGAGGTCGCCATCAGCATGGTTATCAGCACTGAGGTTTCCCAGGCTTCCTCCGCTCATCGGCCGGGCGATCGTCCGGATCCAGCCCTCAACCCAAGCCCCGCCGAGCACCGAGCGATCGAACAGCAGTACCCTTCCTGTGATGGACAGCCCATGGCCGAGAACACTGAGCATTTTGACTGGATTGCCAAGTTCAAAGCCAACCTAGAACTGCTGTTTGCGCAAGATCCACAGGTGTTTGTGGCCGGCGACTTGCTTTGGTACCCCGTGGAAGGCGACCCCAAACAGCGGCAAGCCCCCGACACTATGGTTGTGTTTGGGCGGCCCAAGGGCCCGCGCAGTTCCTATTTGCAATGGCGAGAAGCGGGAATTGCGCCGCAGGTGGTGGTGGAAATTCTGTCGCCGGGCAATCGGTTTGGCGAAATGCTCAAAAAATTTCAGTTTTACGATCGCTTTGGCGTTGAGGAATATTACCTCTACGACTATGGCCGCAATGAGTTAACCGTTTGGGTGCGATCGCCCGAAACCAGCCAACTGGCAGAAGTGGAGTTTGGGCAAACCTGGACCAGTCCCCGCACAGCGGTGCAATTCCACCTGAGCGCCGATCGATTGGCTTTGATTCGACCCGATGGCCGGCCATTTTTAAGTTTTGTGGAACTCGACCAGGAGCGTCAGGCGGCGGTGGACTTGGCCAGCCAAGAACGCCAACGGGCAGAACAGGAACGCCAACGGGCCGATCGCCTGGCGGCCCTGCTTCGGGCCCAAGGAATTGACCCCGACCAGCTTTGACCAAAAGAAAGGGTACAAGCCCCGCCCTTCTAGGGCGGCTTTTTCGATCAACCCCGCTTATAGTGTTAGTTATGAAAGCACGATTTCGCTACCGAATTTATCCCAATCGCCTGCAAAGATTAATGCTGGTGAAGACGTTCGGTTGCGCTCGTGTGGTCTACAACGATGCAATTCGGTTGCGTCAAGACCTCTATCAGCAAGGGGAGAAAGTTAGCGATACTGAAATTCAGAAACGGGTGATTACCCA